>NZ_JBJHZX010000004.1:0-196124 GCF_045310515.1 Candidatus Clostridium eludens
TTTGAGCCTGTTATAGTTCTGTTAACTGCAATATTTCTCTTTATTTTAGCTTTAATTATTCTCTGGTCTTTAAGTATCCTAAGCTCCTTGCAAAGCCGATAAACCTTCTTATGATTAATCACAAGATTATAATATTTTCTTAAATGGTAAGTTATTTTTCTATATCCATAGTTAATAGCATCCCCGTCAATGGCCTCCAAAATAAATTCCTTAATCTGATCATCGCATACCTTTTCACCATCTCCGTTTATGCTGTATCCCTTTGGCTTTCCACCCTTAGGTCTAGCCTTTTCTCTGCCTTCTACGCTTAAATTATAGTAATATGTTGATCTTCCGAGTTTAACTACTTTAAGTACAAATACCGCATTATATCCTTGATTTATATACTTTTTGGCTATTTCTACTTTTTCTTTAATTGAGGGTTTGATTTTTTTATTAAGTCTCTAAGAATTGCTATTTCTAAATCTTTTTCTCCTAACAATTTTTTTAGATGATCATTCTCTTTTGTTACTTCTGTTAACTCATTTTCAAGTTCTTTTTCTCCCTCAACTAAAGCTTTTCTACCAGGCTTAACTTTAATCTCATTCTTATCATTAGAATTCTTTATCCACGTAAATATAGTTGATTTTGAGATCCCATGCCTTCTTGATACCAGTGAAACATTTCCTACTTCTTTCACTTCTCTTAATACCTCTTCTCTTAATTCTTTTGTATAACTTTTTCCTTTCATAGTTTACCTCCAATCACTTTCTACATTATAATAAATACAGATGTAATTGTCCAAACCTATTTAGGGGCTTAAGAGACGAGTACTTTTACATATTTAGCTTCGTTGTCATATTTAGAACCTCTTAATCCTATCATATAACTTACTATTGTCCTTTTTTATGCAGTAGAACTTTAAGGAATTTTTAGCAGCTACCTACTAATGGAATTTATATAGTACAGATATATGAATATCTACATAAATAGATTGTTCAATTATGCTATTATTTTAATACACTAAATTCAGCTATGTTTGCTTCACCAATATGCTTTGTAATATAAAGCCTAGCCTTACTACCAACTACTTTTGAAAAACTTATAACTGTCCCTACAGCTCCTATTGTAGTTCCATTATATGCAGTTTTCCACGCAATGCCATCAAAATAATCAATGCTATAACTTGTTATAGCTGGAATATCTTCTTTTAAATATACCTTCGAAAAGGATTTAGATTCGCCAAAATCTACTTCTAAGCTGGCACTTCCCTCTGTGTCCGCTACCCATTTAGTATTTGGATTATTATCAAATGCATATCTGGCTTCTCGATATCCATAGGTTTCATCTGCTAAAGTGCTTGAAGCCTTGTATATTTTATTGTCAGATATTTTAATCCCATCTATTTTGGGCATATCACTTAAAACGTACCAGGCATTAGCTAACCCACTATTGTTACCTAATTTTATATCTGGGTAGGCTAGCGATTTATCTGTAAATACTCCTATTGCAATTTTTACTCCTTTCCTATTGTAATTGAAATAAAACTTAGTTGATTCATTAGTATACACACCTGGTTTCCAATTAAATGGATTAATTCCCAATAACACTTTCGCATCTAGTATATTATTTTTTGAATCCATTAGCGCTACCTTTACATATCCTATATTTGATTTATTGGGATACAATGGAGCCACTCCATCATTCTTAACTCTAAATTTTAGTGTTCCAATAGAGCCATTTCCTAGGTTAGCTGAGTATGAAGCTTCAGTTAACTTCAACCAATATCCTAGTCTATTTACCCATCTATCTACTAAATTTTTTTGTTCAGTGTAAAAAGTGCTTTCGTCCAATTGACTAAGTGCCATATAAGATGGTTTTCCTTCTCTTATTACTCTTTCAAACAATAGTTTACTCCACATACCGTTGTCCCTCATAGTACTGTATTGATACCACCATTCTGCTACTGCTGGAGATTTATCATAGCTATAAAGCAATGATAAATGTTCGTTTGGTGAAAAAGGGTTTACACAACCATTTCGTCTTACTCCAATTCTATAAGTATTCTGAGCATATACATTTATACTAGATATTACCGAACTGTTGTTTGCCAAAAATAACTGCATAGTGCAGTCCTTATATATGTCTACTAACTTATGCAGTTGAAAATCTGTTAAAGCTACACTATGTGGTAGACTCCTTAAGTGGAACTCACCCCAATTGCCGTAACTGCCTACATCCATAAATGCAAATCTCGAATCATTACCATATCTATTATTTATTGCTGTAATCATATCTTTAAATTTAGCAATATATGTTAGATCATTCCAAACAGGTACCTTTAAATTAACTCTATCATTATTTAAAGTCTCCACAGTATATTTAGCACCTGCATCAAATACCCAATTAGGTGTTGATTGTGAATAACTAATATCCGAATTAATGCACACAGGCATTATTCCTAAAGCAAACTTAATTCCTTTGTTTGTACATGTCTGTATACTATTGTCTATTAAGCCCCAATTATAATTTCCCTCAGTCGGCTCTAACAGTTTCCAATCTATACGTAAAAATCCTATTGATGCTATACTCCATATACTGTTTGTTACAGATTCATCATTAATAGCATGACCACTATAAAAAACAAATCCTTTACCTGGGTTTTTAAGTATAGAATTATTTTCTGTAGGATAGACTGTTATTATGTTTTTATGCACTTCAAATGAGGCTTTTGAGATACTAATCATCAAAATAATACTACATACTAGCCGTAGTCCTATTTTATCTAATGTATTTATATTATTCATAATCGCCTTAGCCTTTCATATCAGTGATGTTTGTAATTATACATGCAATCCAATTCATTGCTTTGGTTTCTATTATTTTTTATTCCTATCAGTCTGATTTTAATTCAAAATCCACGCCATATTTTTTACGCATTTTTCTACTTTCTATCTCGGAAATGAGTGATAAAATTGCCTCATTTCTCAAAATAACTTGAGTGAAAAAATATATAACTACTGAACATACTACAGAAACAAATAAAAATGGTTTTGTAGAAATTTTAATAGTTCGCAAAGCCATTACAACTGCAACTATAGCTATACATCCAATTGTAACTTTAATAAAAGTTTGAGCTGTTCCCTTGATTTTTATATATTTATAACCTTCTAGCATACAAATACACATAGCTATTCCTTCAGCTATAATAGTTGTAATGGCCGCTGCATCTTGTGACCAAATTGGTATTAATATAAAATTCAAACCAATATTAACTATTGAACTTACTATAGTTGCAACTAAAATAACCTTCTCTTTCTTTAGAGGCAATAATATGCATTGTCCCCAAAACCACGCAAACATACAGAATCCTAACGCAACACATAAATATTGAAAAGATTTTGTAGCCTCTACATAACTAACATCTGAAATGAAAAGAATTATTTCTCTACTTAACACTAGTAAACCAATTATTGCAGGCAGCATAATAGTTATCAATATATCCATAATGTTTTTTGCGGTTTGCTCAAATAATTCCATCTTTTTTTGTCCAAAGTATGCTGACAATCTTGGTATAGAAACAATCAAAACAGAACTTAACACAGTTTTAATTATTGAATATATTTTCACAGAAACACTATATAGACCAACTGAATAATCTCCCCGCATAAATCCTAGTATAGTTGTGTCAGCACTCACGTAAATGGTTGTAGCAACTATGCTCGAAAAAATAACCATTATTGGTCTAAGATGTTTTCTCCAATCAATCTCTAAAGTAATTCTTACTTTGCAATATTTTTTTGCGTGAATATAATTTAAAATATTTGATCCACCACACGCAAATACTGTTATTGCTGCATAATTTAAATAATCATTTTTACTTTTAACAAAAATGAATAATGAAATAATTGAAATCACTTGAAATACTATACTCCGTATCGTTATATACTTATAATCTTCAAAGATTGAGTATATCCACTCAACTCCTGTAGTTTTAAATATGATTTGTAAAGATAAAACAGCTAGCAGTAAAAAATATGAATGAAACTTAGACACAAATATCGCACAAACTATTAGAAGGAAATACGCTACTAATGTGGAAACTATACTAATCGTAAACATTTCATTCGCAAATTTACCAAATTTACTTCTATCTTCTCGAAATGAAGCTCCTTCACGAATGGCATATGATGAAATACCTAAGCCTGCAATTAGTATAAAATAACTGATTACTGAATTGCTAAAATTATATTTTCCGACATTCTCAACTTGCAATACTTTTGATACATACGGAAAACTTATTAGTGGAAAAACTACCGACATTAGACTTTTGATTGCACTTAACGCCATATTCCCTTTTAAAGACTTTTCTTTCATAGATTCTAATCCTCCATTATATTCTCTCACTCATCCTCATAGCCAATTCAACAGTCACATCTGAATTATAATGCTGATGTTCTCCCCAACGCCCAAGTCCATAAACTCTCTGTTTCCCAGACCATGTCAGTAGCTTTTTCATAATCTCCTGCTTATCTATAGTGTTTAATGGATACGCATACTGATTAAGATAATGAAAGCTATCCTTCTCTAAAGAGGAAATCATATACACACGCTCGTTTCTAGTCTCTGTCCAATATCCCTTACTATTCGGGCAAAAGTTATGACGGACAAGAATTCTATGATAAGGTAATTTGCAATCTGGATAGTAGATCCAATGAGCGGTAGTATCTAAATTTTGCTCATAGTATCGAGTTTCAATAGAACTGAATTTTAGCTTACCAATACTTTCTTTTATGTCTTGTGGCATGCCATCAATGCTATAAAATTCCATCCATGGAATTGTTGTAACAATGATATCTGCCTGGTATCTTTCACCATCTGAAGTTGTCACCGTTCTGCTACTAAAGTCAATAGCTTTTATACTCTTCTTGTATTCAATATTAGTCTTTATCTCCTCTGCCATCCTCAACCACAGCTCACCATAGCCGTACTTCTTCGGATAATAGAATTGTGAATGTCCAGGTTGTGTACCATAAGCTTTTTTAGTAAGACATGACAATAACGTTTCTTCAAATGATACGTTTGGTAGCTTTTCAAGCCAATATGTACCAAGTCCATTTAACTCTTTGCCGAACATTTTCTGATTATACGGAATCATATAATCATCTGCTACTTTGCTACCAAGCTTCCAGTAAATCCAATCTATAAATCCTTTAGGAATTGGTGTGCCAAGATTACATCCAGCAACAGCGATAGATTTTAGATATTCGATTTGGTCCTCAATCTCCATCTGCCAGATATTTGCTTCAATCGGATGATTAATTACGTTGCCATTCACTTCGATACGACTATCTCTATCATACTTGTTCCACTCTTCTTCAGGCATGAACTTAAATAGGAACTCATTAACCTTAGTGCGGCGAACATCCAAAAAGTGTCCTCCACCAATATCAAATGGGGAATCATCAACATTCTCAGAACGACAAAGACCACCAGCTGTAGCTTCGCGCTCTAGAACTAGAAAAGATTTTTCTCCTCTTTCTCTTAGTTTATTTGCAAATGTAATCCCAGCAGGACCGGCTCCTAAGATCAAGTATTTCATGATACATCACCTCTTTACATTAACTTTTCTATCTGGCCTAACCGTGCTATAGTTGTGTTTCTTTTAATAAAATTATCAAATACTTTTTTATTAAATGAGTCACTTTCTAAATATCGAATCATACACTTTTTAAATTCATCATAAGAATCAACATTAGGACAAACAGAAGGAATGTCTAAATTATCGAATTCAATTTTTGGAGAATATCTGCCAATCATATAGCAGTAATTTACTGCACTCTCATAAAATCTCGGTGTTGGAAAATCTATACCATAGCTCTTATCGCCTTCTTTGGCGTCAATTCCTGGAGATGAGACTAAACTTACTTTTGCTGTTCTTAATAATTCCATCATAGATATTCTTGTTTTACAATCTCCAATAAATCCCCGAGTTGTAGATAAGTATCCCTTTTGTCTTCCTATCAAATCAAGGTACACATACTCTGTATCAGGAAATTCACTACAAAACCTCAACATATACTCATGCAGGATTGAGTTTTTTCTCCCCATTTGAATCACATCAATTTGTTTTCGCGGACAATCAGATAATATCCATTTATCAGCTATTGATAATGGAATATACTCAACATTTTTTGCACCCTTTCCAGTTAATAAACAAAACATTTGATAATTAGTTACATAGTATTTTATTTTATTGAGTTTTCTAAAATTATTAAATAGAAATTGTGTGTCACATTTCCACGTATCCAAGAAAATAGGAATAATATTATATTCACTATAATATTTAAAATGAGATATGTTCATAATAAAAGCTAAGTAATAATCCCTATTTATTGAAAACTTATGAAGTGGAATTTTCATATTACGCTTTAACTTACTTATAATCCTATATTTTAATTTTTCTGAAGATTTATAGACTTTATCACTAATAGATATTAATTGCAAATTTAAGTTATCGCATATGCAATCCTCCCACTCATACACTATATCGTAATATGTCTCATGACAAACATTTCTCAATGTTATAATTCCTTTTAACATCAATGCTCTCCTTGTAATAAACTATTTCTTATAATACTATACATAATAATTTAAGATACATACCTTTACTAAGACACATTTTAGCTAAAGTTAAATTACCAAAATACTCTTCCACTCTTAATTTTGATACTTTGAAAAAGAATTTACTTTTTCACACTTGTTTCTGCTTACTAAGCAGATTCAGATTCATATCTATACTATCCCTAATAAATAGCATTGGAAAAGTAAAAAATATTTCAATTGCGGTAGCTTCAGTAAACCCGAAAATAAATACTATGGTTAAAAAAAGTAGTTTTATTAGGTCCTTAGAATGGTATTTAAAAGCCTTACAAGAATAATAAATAAATATTACCGTAGGAACTATTCCATATTGTATGAGTAACTTGAAGTATAGATTATCAAGATAAATTGTATAATATCCAAATACCGGTGAATAATTACTCTTGTTCTCTACAATTTGTCCAAATAACGGAACACCTAAATTTCGCAGTGCAATAGCACCTTCTGAAATCCTTCCACTGAGCCATATGTTTAAACTTCCAATTGCTCCGTGTGGGTTTCTAATTAATAACAATAAAACAGCAATGCTTATTATCATACACAACATAGGAATGTACTTTCTTAGCCAATAGAATGGTTTAACAAACGGCACTTCTTTTAATATATCTAATACTACAAATAGAAGTCCTATATACGTAATAGTTTTTGTATTAGGATAAATATAGATGAAAGTAGAAGCTCCAATTATAATTGCGTATAGCTTCCATTTTCGAACTTTATCGTAATTCAAATAAACATATATTAAGCAAGTAAAGAAAAGTGCCATTGAAAATCCATTGGGCTGATTAAAATAGAAACTATGCCTTGCTACTTTTACGCTATCAAGTACCCGATAAGTAGTAAATGTCAATGCATTTCCCATATAAAAATTTAATAAGTACATTGTAATAAGCAATGCTAATATTGTTGAATTGAATGTAAATAAAAATTTTATAATCTTCCTTTCATTTATCCCTTCAGAAGCAAATAACATGGAAAAGAGTATTAACAAAGATGTTGCATGAGCTACTCGATAGTTAACAAATAGAATACTTATAATAACCAATTTTTTAATCAATGAAGCGTAATTTGTTTCATTCTTTATAATGCAAATAGTCCAAAGGAATTCTGCTACAAATAAAATAATATTCTGAGTTGTAGAAGACAGCTCTATTAGGGATGAATACACACATATAATTCGAATCATGAATAATAATTGTCCTATGAAAAATAGTAGTTCATTACGCCTAAATTTCATCTTTACCACTCCCTTCTTTATTTAACCAATCACTTTTTGGCAAAAGCCTTCCTTACAAACCTTAGCATCCAATTACAATACTTCACAATAATGCATTGAATCATAAACTGCCTTGAGGCAAATTGATCTATTCTTTTTAAATCTACTTCTTTTATTTTCCCAATAAGTTCACAATATTTTTCAATATATTTGTCTTTTTCTCCTGAATCAATTATTTTTGTAGTTACTCTATAACTAGTCACCAAAACATTATATAGAGCCTCATCTGCCAATTTAGGAAATTGAGTTAAAACAATCTTCTGCATTTTCTCTGCAAAAAATATACTATCAAACCACCTGCCATTGAATTGAGATGTCGTTGTTGAATTTTCGTGTATCAAATACAAATATTTAGCGTCGTTTATGCACACGTTCCTATTTGAATTCATTAATGCTTGAAAAACAAAAAATCTATCCTCATTTATTCTTTTTCCTACATGAAATCGTGTTTCACCAATGACTTCCCTTTTAAATATTTTATTGCAAGCACTCATTCCGAATCGCTCATTTAAGAGAACACATCGAACAGATTCTTCGCTTGAAAGAACCCTGCTATCATTCCCTGAACATATGATTTCAATTTTGCCATCTTTAATAACACAATATGCACATGAAACAACCTCGGCATTCTCTTCACTCGCTTTATTAACCATTATTTCGTACATATCAGGAAGTACCTTATCATCTGAATCTACAAACCCAATAAATTCTCCACTAGCTATCTCCATTCCTGAATTTCTTGCAGACGAAACTCCCTCATTTGCTTGCGAAATTACTTTAATGCGAAGATCTTTTTTTCCTAAATTTCTACAAATAGCTAGAGATTTATCCTCTGAACCATCATCAACTAAGATTATCTCTATATATGTTAATGTCTGACTTAATAAACTATTCACGCACTCTTCTATATATTTTTCCGAGTTATAAACTGGTACAATAATACTCACTTTTACACTCATTTATTTCTCCTCACTTTATTGGAAAATAACTATAGCAATGATTATACATTTCATCAAGAGTATTTAAATACTTGATATTTCTTAACTCTTTTCTAAATATTTTTCATATAGAACTTCGTATTGCTTTGCAAAAATATGTGAATCAAATTGTTTAGAATTAATTTTAGATTTTCTTCCCAATAAGTACCTTTTACCAGTAGATTGAGCCAATTCTACAATCTTATTTGCTAATTCCACTTGATTGCCTTTATTAATAAGAAATCCATTATCTGTTACAACATCAGCAACACCTCCTACATCTGTTGCTACAATAGGAAGCCCGGAAGCCATCGCTTCTAATATGGATAATGGTAACCCCTCATAGTCAGATGACAATACAAAGACATCTGCTTTAGCCAGATACCACTCAACATTAGACACATTTCCATAAAATGTTATATGATTTAAAATGTTCAATTTCTTTGCTAGTGCAACTAACTCGTTTTTTAATTCTCCATCTCCTAAAATACTCAATTTTATATTAGAAATTCTTTGACGTGCATCTGTAAATGCCTTAAATAACAACGCTTGGTTCTTTTGTTTCATCAGCCTGCCAACCGTAATTAGCTCGATTTCATCGCTAGTGTTGATAGTTCTATCGCAATCAAAACGTTTCAAGTCGACTGGATTATAAACTCGCTCTATCTTCCTTAATGAATATAATTCTCTCATTTCCTTCTCAACAGTATGGGAAATTGCAACTGGAATAGCTTTATCCATTTTGTATAAAATCCGTATAACTTTTTTGTACACATCCTTGAACTCATTCACCGGTTTATTGTGGATTGTATGTAACAGTTTCACTTTATGAGTTAATAAATATGGTACTGTATATAAAAAAGGATACATATTGGAATGAATAATATCAGGCTTAAATTTTGACAGACTTCTATAAACTTTAATCCAAACCTTAATATCATTTTTTTGAATTCTATCACAGTAAGTCACATCAACTCCACTTTCTTCCACCATACTCTGAACCGAAGTATCCATATAGCCATTTAAAGATATTATATGCATACGAAACTTTGATTTATCAACGTATGTAGCCAATTGTGCTACCATATTTTCTGTGCCTCCAATATTAAACGAAGGTAAAATTACAGCAACTTTAATCATATATAACAACCTCATTAAAATATTTTATTTTACTGTTCCTACAACATATTTATGGACATTAAGAACTGTCCTAACATCCTTCACATCATCGCGATTTCCTAAAATAATCCCTTCAAATTTATGACCACCGGAAATGATTTCATGCATTGCATTTATACCAAATAGCCTCTTACCATACAAACCACGGTCAACACCATAGTCACTATCCATACAATAAACAATATCTGGATAATTTTGAACTTTGACTCCGGAATAAATATCTTCCCTACGCTTTGCCCACAACATAATTGACTTTCCATTATCTTTAATTTTGATCAAGCCGTCGATGATCTTCTGACGCATGGCTTCGTATTCACAATTCGAAACAAATGCCTTTCTATTGACACCAATACCGCCGAATGGGTTGCAACCATCAAATTTTGGTGCATAAACCTTACCTTTATCTTTAAATACATAATCTGCATTTTTAACCTTGTGGGCAAACTTGAATTTCTTTAGAAATCTCGTTCCAGATTCTGCGCATCCAAACTTTGCAAATGTTTCAAGTGTTGAATTCTTGGCATATTCAATCATACGCTTCTTTTTGCTCTTATCATTAATAATGCCTTCACTAATAAGCCACTGATTGACATAAAAGGTCTTCTGGCATCTACGACCATGGCCATGGTCGCTTATAACCACAACATTATACTCATCGTCATATTCATCCATGATCCTCTGAACATTCTTTTCCATCAATTGATAAGTTTCAAGAATTGCATTCTGCAGTTTGTTACCCTTCTTGTGGCATCTATCTTCTGTGTCAGTATATTTCCATAAAAAGTGCTGCATTCTATCTAAAGTCAGAATACCAAGAAAAGCAAAATCATACTGATCCGTCTTGAAATACTTGTGGAAGGAATTGAACTGGTCCTGTGTTAGCTTCAAGTTGTCCTGAAAAAACTGTGGCATTGTATTATCGGTTGGATGATCAACCAAACCGCCTAAGGGTGGAAGTGCTGTCACATCAACTAAGTCAGGTCTATTTGTACTGGTGTCTCCCCCCTCAAAAACAGGACCACAAATCATCAGACCATTTACATTCCATGCTGGATATGCCATAAACGGATTAAATACAAACACTTTCTTATGCTGTCTACCGAGGACATCCCAGAAAGATTTGTCTTTAATCACGGAATAGTCGCCTTTTACTTTATTCTTAAAATTCAAATAATCTATTGATTCAATAACACCATGTTCTGCCGGATTAAGGCCAGTATAGATAGTCGTCCAGGAAGGAATCGAATCAGCAGGAACCACAGACTCAAGCGAAGCAAGTCGCCTACTCTCAAATAAACTCTTGAAGAATTTAAAGCTACTAAGATTATTTTTAATATATGAATAATCTAATCCATCCAATATAACCATTATTGTTTTCTTTTTCTGTAAATTCATCATACTTCTCCTCTTGATGCCACTTAATTCGCAGCATTTCTCTGTTCTCAACTATGTTCTATCGATACTACTGCAACTAGCCGAGAATCTCTTTTTTTATGTTTCCATTAACAGTTTTAAATGCCTCCTCCCCATCTACGAAAGTCCAAATGCCTCCTTTTGATAGATGCTCATAGATATCATACCGTTTCAGCAAATAAACCATATTAGGAATATCGTCTTTACGCTTAAAGCATGTTTCCGGTGAGACTCTGATATAAACAATCTGATCCATCTTCGGAAATAGCCATTGAAACCTCCTAATTTCTTTTTCAATCTGAGCAGGAGTATATCCAAAATTGATGCCCTGATCAACAAATAAATCAAAATAAAATCTATCAAAAATAACATTTTTTTTACCCAATGTCAGTGCGATTGTCTTTAACTGGAACTGAATAACGTAATCCACAATTGCTAAAATCATCCAAATATTTTTGATAACTGGATTCTTAAAAATCTTGTCTTTCATACCTGATTTGGTATTATAATCTGAATTCAGTTTCACCTGATCTGGTGTATTTTTTGAAGGAATGAAGCTTGTAAATTCATTGTTAGAACTAGTACTTTTCTTATTTATATTTTTTTCGAGCAACCAGTAAGTCGGCTTCAACAGTGTTGGCTTCCAGCGGACCCAAACAAAATTGTAGTTTGTATAATCCTTATCTTTTTTCATCTTATCTATATTAGCTGACTTTCCAGAACCATCTAATCCAATCAGCGCAACTCTCTTATACTTTTTACACCCCATCTCTAGACTCTCCTGTCCCTATTCATCAACTATATTCTCAAGTTCCTCAATCGACCTCTGCCAGTCATACGGAAGTATCGTCTTTCTTGTATCAACCTTCTGTCCCACAGCTGCATCAATTTGCCTGTTTAATTCACGTTTATCTAAAAGCTCTATAAAGTTAAACCCTTCACATCCAACAAAACTATTTAGTTCACCATAAGCCGTAGTCACAATCGGAATATTACATGCGGCAGCTTCTAATACAGATAGCGGTACATCAATGCAATTTTTCACAGCCTGTACCAAAAAAAGATAAACATCGGACAGTTGATAAATCTCCTGAATATTCTCTATATAGGCATCAATTATTCTTGTGTTTGGGCGATTCTCCAATTGATTGCTTATAGTTGCATCTTTCTCCTTTTGAGTAACTGAGCTAACTACCAGCAATACAAAGTACTTTTCATCAATATTTAGCATCTTATCTACATTTCTACCACCTTTTAGGTGCCCTACATGAAGAACAACCTTCATTCTATTAGGAATTCCATACTTATTCTTAAGCTCCATCTTACGGTCAGCATCTACGGGAATAAATTTTTCTGTATCAATGCCTGTTTTTAAATAGAACGTCCTTTTCCCAACGATACCTGTATAGAAGCTGTAAGAATCATTGGATAAAGCTATTACATTAGCACCACTCATTTTAAGGAGAAGTTTTGACACCTCATTCATATTGGTGCGAAGAACAAATATAACATTTACTCTTTTCCTGCTGCAAAACGAAAGGAGCAATACTCGTAACACACTTCCCAGTGTGTTAGAAGCAAACGGAATATACAGAACAGAACTGTTACTTTTGTTAATTGTTGAAAATAACTTTCTATTCAAGAAAAGCTTATTGAGTTCCAAATGCTTATCTGAAAAATTCGGTCTTCTATCGTATGAGACTATTACAGTATTCTTATTTTTCGTTTTCATTTTCTTCGCCAAACTGTTGGCGACTTTAAGGCAGCCTTCATCAACTTTGGAGGTAAAACAATCGGATATTATAATCATGTACTGTCCAACCAACCTCTCCTATTTATTCTGGGCTTCTGGGATAAACTTGTTCTCGCCCAGGCTGTACTTACCGCCCTTGAAGAACTTGTGTTTCATTACCCACAATCCAGGAATCCAGATGTATTTATGCATGGCCGGAGAAGCAGAACCAATCATCCAGCAATTTCTATCACACTTCTTAGTACACTGCCTAACATTATTAGCCTGTTCAGAATTCCACAACTCATCCCAAGACTTAGCCTCACGTAGATTACCCATAACGGCCTTCTTTGCCATACCATTACAGGGAATGACATCACAAAATGGGTCGATGAAGAAAGCATTGTTACTCATATCACAAGGAAGAAGTCTCTTGTTTCCATATATGTAGTTAATCAAACCATGGTTAAAATATGCACGGAACCACTTTTTGGGAGACTTGGACTTCAATAATTCATTGTTCAGAGTTTCGAAGCACTGAGCCACATGATACTTATCATTGATCTTGTTATCAGTCTTTCTGAAGTAGAAACTGTTGTGGAGTGTTGCGGTTGCAAATTCCATGTTCAATTCATCAGATAATTTGTAGAGCGGTACCAAGTCCTTACAGTTCATATCCTGTACAGTCATACCAAAACCAACATCCGGATGCCCCATCTGAACAAGAGTCTTAAGTGTAGTGTATCCACGGTCAAAGCCATCAGGTAGTCCACGTATAGCATTGTTAGTCTCTTCAAGTCCTTCAATAGAGATACGGATACCAACTTTCGGAAATCTCTTACATAGGTTGATAATACGATCTGTGAAGTAACAGTTTGTAGAAATAACAATACGATCAGATTTCTTGTAAAGTTCTTCTACAATTTCAGGAATATCTTTACGAATGAAAGGCTCACCACCAGTAATATTTGTGAAAGCCATTTCCGGCAATTTCTTGATATCTTCAAGTGTGATTTCTTCACTTGGTTTCGTTGGGTCTTTAAAACAGTTACACATATTACAACGTGCATTACAGCGATATGTAACAATAACTGTTCCATATAATGTTCTTCTATTCATGATTTTTATCCTCCAATTTATTCAATCAAGCATTATCAAGATCCTATTTTTTCTATTTCAGCATAGCGCATTTTCACTACTTTAGCCGGAATACCGCCAACTATCGAATAATCCGGTATATCTTTGTTGACAACTGCACCCGCAGCTACAATAACTTTATTGCCAATATGAACGCCATCTAGAATTACAGCATTGGCGCCAATCCAACAATCCTCTCCAATTTTAATTCCCTTCCGGGTTGCACCCTGCAAGAAAATAGGAATTTCTAGGTCAGCAAAATTGTGGTTTTCAGCAAATAGTTTTACTCCTGGTCCAAAAATTGTATTACGACCAATCTCAACTTTACCTCTCATAGAAATAAATGCATTTGCAGCAATCCCTACATCATCACCGATAAACAGTCCATCACCTAGTTCGCGAATAACTCCTGTGCATTCAATAATACTGTTTCTTCCTAAAGAAAAGTTTTTACCAATATGAACACCATTTTTACATAAGGCATTAATAAAGCAACCATCTTCAATGGTAATACCGCGTCCACATTCCATATTCTTATGAGAGTAAATATTCACATTTTTTCCAACAAATATAGCACCTGGCGCTTTCTTAAATAAAATTTTATGATGGATTCCTCTTAAAATCATAAGAGTTCGACCAATAATAATCATTATTAAATCGCCAGATGTAATTCTTTCGTCTACCTTATATTCACGATGTTTAATTTTACTAATTAGCCATGATACTAATTTAATCACTTCTCTATCCTCCACATTATCATTTAGATATAACTGATTTGTAAATCTTCATAAGTTTTTCTGTATATATATCAATAGTATTGCTTTTTCTTGATAGACACTCATTTTTCATTTGTTTACATAAAATTCTGTCGGCCCACAGCTTTAATATTGCATCCTTTAATCCACTTTTACTACAGCCCTCAAAAATCAGCCCAGTCTTTCCAGTCTCAATCAATTCCCTAGTACCACCTAAATCTGAGCCAATTACTGGTGTTCCAAGAGCCTGCGACTCAATGACTGACAATGGACAGTTTTCATACCATTCAGACGGATATAAAGAGAATTCAGCATTACTGATTAGACTTTGTAACTCACTGCCATTCTTGAATCCCACAAATTCAATGTTATCTATTCCTTCTAACTCATCAGTTAACGGGCCAACTCCCGCAAATACAAATTTAATCTTTGAAAGTTCCTTACATACAGAAATTAAAGTGAGAATTCCTTTTTCCTTACTTAATCTTCCAAAGTATAGAGCATAAGGTTGTGAATCAATTTTGCCAGGAGTTTTTTCAATTTTATCAGAAAAGTTATAAAGAACTGTGGTTCTATCCTTTTCAACTCCACCTTGTCTAATCTTTTCAGCTATGAAATTGCTTGGACAAATATATTTATCAACTAAATTATATGTATTTCTCTTGTGATAATAGATTGATTCAAACATCATAATAGCGCTCTTAAGCGATGAAGATTGCATACACTTTTCTTTCAGACAATTCGTATACTTGCCATTAAGGCACTTTTCACAAATAGTTCCTTTGGACTCGATATAGAGACGATGATTTGGACATGCAATCTGTGAATCATGAACTGTTTGAACTAGTGCTATATCACACTTTTTGATTTCATAAAAAATTGAAGGTGTCAGTTGAAAGTTGATATTATTCATATGGACAATATCCGGTTTAAAATTATCTAACACAACGGCGATTTTCTTTCGTGCTTCTCTCGAATATATAATCTTAAATGGGTATGTCAGTTTGCTTAGCTTTTTCCCATTGTAAAAATCAACATTTGAGGTATAGCTATTAGCACTATTGCTTACAATATTTTTTTCATCTGCCATACCAAAATATTGTACTTCGTGCCCTAATGAGGTTAAGTATTGTCCTAACTTAAACATATAAGTTTCTGATCCGCCATTCGGATAGAGGAATTTATTGACCATTAATATTTTCATAATACTATCCTTCTTAATTATCTTAAAATTGAATTTCTAACAGGTTCACGTTGTTTCTGATACAACTCAATGGTATCTTCAACTACGCTATTCCAGTTGTATTTGCCACAAATAAATCCACTTGCTTCTTTTTTATATTTATCAACTATATCTGGATTCGCACAAATCCATTCCAACTTTTCACTTAAATCCTGAACATCACTTTTCTTAAAAACTACCGCCTTATCCTCAACAACTTCTGTACATTCCGGGATATTTGAAACGATACAGCAGTTTCCATAACTCATCGCTTCAAGAAGACTAATTGGCATTCCCTCAAGATCACTTGGTAGAACATAGGCATAAGCATTACTATAAAGTTCTTCTAATGATTCACCCTGAACAAAACCTGTGAATATAATCCTATTATCTGCTTTTGCTTTATTCTTGATCTCAACCATGAAGTCATCTGTATCACTTGATCCACCGGCGATAACCAACTTCTTTAAAGTATCTATTTTGCGAAAAGCATCAACTAAATAGCCAAGACCTTTTTCAGGAACAATTCTGCCAAGGAACAGTATGTATTCATCTTTTTTAAGATCCCATTTCTGTTCGATTGCAGAAATTCCTACAATTTCAGGCTTGTCAATACCGTTTGGTATAAACATTGTTTCTCTGCCATAGGTATCTCTAAAGTACTGCTGTATATTCTTCGATAAAACAATAATCTCATCAGCAAACTTAGCAGCAACTTTCTCTCCAAGTTTCAGATACTTAGTAGCAAATTTACCCCACTTTGCCCTTTGCCAGTCAAGACCATGAATTGTAACTACGACCCTAACACCAAACAAATGTGGTAACCACAGCATTGCACTTGGTCCCTCTGCATGAAAATGTATTACATCATATCCACCGAATAAAGCTCTTAGAGTTGCAAAGAAGGATGATGTCAATGCTGCCAAACCTTTTCTTTTCACAGTAAATACCGTAATCACTTTTATGCCTTTGTACTCTTTCAACTTGTTATGCAATTTATCATACTCTATTCCTGAAACATGGTGACCTTTTCTGTTATAAGCGTGAACTGTATGTCCATGTTTAACCAACCTTGTGGACAATTCTTCAACAACTATTTCAATACCACCTTCATGCGATGGAATACGCTTATGGCCAATCATTGCAATTTTCAGTTTTTTGTCAGCTTCATTATCCTGCCAATTAATCCGTTTTTTCACCTTCCTCAAATTAATTACTTCCTTTCAAATCCACGTTTTAATTCAAAATACTTTTTTATTTTTAATATTTAACATGTAGCCAAATTTGCAACACATTGTTAAATATTTAACCAATTAATATATGTCCCTTTCTAAAAAACATATTCAATTTGCTTTATCCTGATGTGGAGTTAACATTTTTTGTATTATGTTTATTTATAATTATTAAAATAATTCCTCTTAAACCACTCATAAGCCTTCTCAACACCATCTCTAAGCTCAGTCTTATAGGTCCATCCTGCTTCTTCAAGTTTGCTTACATCAAGAAGCTTTCTGGGCGTTCCGTTTGGTTTACTAGCATCAAATACTAACTTTCCATCATATTCCACAACTTCCTTAACCATTTCAGCAAGTTCTCTTATAGTAATTTCTTTACCGGTACCAATATTAAAGAAATCATTTCCCTCATATGTTTCCATTAAATAAACGCAAGCGTCTGCCATGTCCTCCGAATATAAGAATTCTCTGAGCGGAGTTCCACTTCCCCATACCACAACTTCTGGAATATTGTTTTCTTTTGCTTCATGAAATCTTCTAATTAATGCTGGCATTACATGAGAATTTTGTGGATGAAAGTTATCATAAGGTCCATATAAGTTTGTAGGCATTACACTTATATAGTTTGTCCTATATTGTTTATTAAAGAATTGACACATTTTAAGCCCAGATATTTTTGCTAATGCATATGCTTCGTTTGTTTCTTCCAAATATCCTGAAAGCAAATACTCTTCCTTTATTGGTTGAGGACACATTTTAGGATAAATGCACGAACTTCCAAGGAACATTAACTTCTTCACTTTATACTTATAGGCCATTCCTATGACATTATTTTGTATTTGTAAGTTTTCATATATAAAATCCGCAGGATAAGTGCTATTTGCAAGAATTCCCCCTACCTTAGCTGCTGCCAAAAATACATAGTCAGGTTTTTCTGTTTCAAAGAATTCTTCAACCTCAGCTGAATCTATTAAATCAAGTTCATTATGAGCTTTCCCAATTATATTTTCGTAACCTTTTTCTTTTAGCTTTCTAACTATAGCAGAACCAACCAATCCCTTGTGCCCCGCTACATATATCTTGCTGTTCTTTTCCATTTTCTTCACTCCTTAAGATTAGAACAAACTCTACCGTCTTCATTACTACTTTGTTATGGCTGCTTCATTTTGTGTTAAGAATTCTTCAGTACTTAGTCCAGCAATTTCCCTCATATCTCCATCTATCATCATTTTCACTAACCCAGGAAAATCAACTTTTCGTTTCCACCCAAGCTCCATTTCAGCCTTTCTACAATCTCCCCATAAGAGTTCAACCTCTGCAGGTCTAAAATATCTTGGATTAACATCTATAAGAAGTTTTCCCGTAACCTTGTCATATCCTTTTTCTTCTACCCCAGTACCTTCCCACTCTATGTCAATCCCGACTTCCTTAAAGGATAAGTCCACAAACTCTCTTACTGTATGAGTTTCATTAGTAGCTATAACAAAGTCATAAGGCTTTTCTTGCTGTAATATAAGCCACATTGCCTCCACATAGTCTCCCGCAAACCCCCAGTCTCTTTTTGCATCTAAGTTTCCAAGAGACAATTTTTCTTGTTTCCCTGCCATTATGCTAGCCACGGCCCTTGTAATTTTTCTTGTAACAAAGGTTTCCCCTCTTCTTGGAGATTCGTGATTAAATAATATTCCATTACATGCAAATATATTGTATGACTCCCTATAGTTAACTGTTATCCAATACGAATAAAGTTTTGACGCTCCATATGGACTCTTGGGATAGAACGGAGTTTCTTCACTTTGTGGCGCTGTTTCTGGTAGCCCTCCAAATAACTCTGATGTTGATGCTTGATAAAACTTACATTTCAAGCCACTCACTTTTATAGCATCCAGTATTCTAAGACTTCCTATACCATCTGTTTCAGCAGTATACTCAGGAACTTCAAAAGAAACTTGCACGTGACTTTGAGCTGCTAAATTGTATATCTCATCTGGCTGAATTTTTTCTATCACTCTATTTAAATTGCTTGAATCTGTTAAATCTCCGTGATGAAGAAATAATTTCTTATTGCCTATTTCAGGGTTTTCAAATAAATGATCTATTCTTTTAGTATTAAAAGTACTTGCTCTTCTAATTAATCCGTGTACCTCATAACCTTTTGATAATAACAACTCAGTTAAATATGATCCATCTTGTCCTGTTATACCTGTAATTAATGCCCTCTTTATCATATTAAATTCTCCTCATCTCCCATTTTTTAATGATTTTTAAGCCTCTATTTCAGCACCTTTTTCCATAATCACTTTTTTCTTTCTACCAGGATACTTAACATCAACAAAGCTGTTATTCTTATCACCAAATAGTTTAGTTGAATCTTTTTCTTTATTTAATACACAACCTAATATCCTACAACCTACAGTATTTATTTTGTCTTTGATTGCTCCACCTTCTGTCACTGCATTAGCACCCTCTTTTAAAACAAACAAGCATCCGTCAGTGGCCCCCGTGATAATCTGTGTATAACTTAAATTAGAAAAGGAAGGTGCATCAATAATTATGTAATCAAATTTTTTCTTTAGAATTTTCATAACAACCTTTAAATACTCTGTTTTAAATATTAAACTATAGCTATCTAGGTTGTATTCACCTAATGATGCTATTGATAAATATTCATATTTAGTTTCTTTTATATAGCTTTTTAAGGATACTTCATTAGTTTTTTCTCTATCTAACTGCTGAGTTTTTAATTTACCTATATCCCTCAATATGCCAATTAATCCTCTAGTACTGTCTGCGTCAAAGCTCTCAATTCTTGTATTGTCCCCTAAGCTACAATCAAGAAATAATGTTTTTCTACCATATATGGCCAATGACATTGCTAAATTTTTAGCTACAGTTGTTTTTCCTTCATTATCACTATTACTGGTAATACTAATGCACTTAATATTATCTTTGTTATGATTCTCCATAATGTTGCGTAATATTCTGTATTTTTCCATAACGTGATTTCTCCTATTATCCTTTTTCATTATTACACCTGCCTTATTATTCAATAACAACTAATACTGGCATATTTAATATATTAGTAATTTGATTTTCATTTCTTATCTTTAAGCTATCCACATAATTCTTGAACAGTACTATAACAACTGATAAAAGTAATCCAAATAAGAATCCCTCAAGGATCTTTTTAGATTTATTTGCTGGTATTGGACTAATTGGCGGCTTTGCCTCATCTAATACTTGAATTTTTCCCACTGACAATATACTCATGCTTTGTTCAATAAAGCTTCTACAATATACATTTGCAATTTTCGCAGCCTCATCCTTGTTGCTGCTTACTGCATTTAATTGAATTATTTGTGTATTGCCTGTACCATTTGTTGAAGAAGATGTTGAAGAAGATATTGGGGCAGCTGCCACCATTGCTTTTATTTGCGAGGATGAATAGTTCTTCAATACTTCCGCAGTCTTATCTATTACTAAATTTGATTGAGCTATTTGCGCATAGGTATCTACCATTTTTTCATATAACAAAATATCATCCTGTGTATACTGTGGTTGATTCTTTGAACTTTGTACAATACTTGTATCCCCCTTGACTATTATGGCAGTGGTATGTGCTTCATACATTGGTGTTGAGAGAAGTGTGACTTTTACTGCCATAACGCTAGTACACAATACTGTAATAAGTACAATAAACCCTACTTTCTTCTTCAAGATTTTTATAATATCTATTAGTGATAAATCTTCAGCACTGTTTTTATTTTCCATGAGCTTTATTCCTCCTACCTATTTGCCATCCCATATTTATTCCAATAGAGTGCTGCCTCTGTCCTATCTTTAATATTTAACTTATTGAATATATGATTAATATGCTTTTTTACGGTATGCTCTGTTATAAAAAACTCCTGAGAAATCTGACGATTGCTTAATCCTTTTGCCACTTCTATCAATATTTCACTTTCTCTATTGGTTAACAGCTCCAATCCATTTGGTAACTCAATGTTTTCATTTATCATAGAGTCAACAAAATATGAATCAAAATATTTTTTTCCCTTATATACATGTTCTATTGCATACATTATTTCTTCCTCATTTGATTTGCCTGATATGTACCCTTGAACTCCACTCTTTAATGCCTTAACAAAGATATCTTTTTCACCATTAAAGTCTATTGCTATTAGTTTAATATCCACCTGTGCAGTGGTTAATTCATTAATTATGTTTAATTCTTCTTCGTTATCCTTATGAATATCCAACAGTAAAATATCAGCCATATTACCTTTTATCATAAGCATTGCTTCTTTTATTGTTTCGCCAATAAACTGTATGGATATGTGATCATACCTAGACAAAAGGGCTACTATTCCTTCTCTTATAACAGAACAATTAGATATAACTATAACTTTCATAATACTTCTCAATTCCTTACTTTTAATGTAATCTCCCCAGAAAACTAGGAATTCTGCAAAATAGCTTGGCCAAGTTTTAATATATTCCTATATTACTACTAATTTCATTATATTCCATCATACCCCGGTCTAATCTTTTATTACCAAGTGGCATATCTTGTATAGTACACTTATACTATGAAAGTAGTATAAATTTCTAATATAAGTAGTTACCCTTAAGTAGTATTGAATCATAAGGTTTTACATCTTACATTGATATTCCTCTTATCTTGCATTTTTATCTCCAAATAAGATAAAAACTGTTCTCATTATGAGTTTTATATCAATCCATAAATTTCTTTCCTTTAAATATCTAATGTCCAATTTTATCCAATCCTCAAATCCAATCTCATTTCTGCCCATTACCTGCCAATAACAGGTTAAGCCTGGTTTCACTAATAATTTTTTTCTATGATAGTCCGAAAATTCAGCAACCTCCCTGGGTAAATTAGGTCTTGGTCCCACCAAGGACATGTCTCCTTTTAAAACATTGAAAAGTTGAGGCAATTCATCGATACTAGTTTTTCTGATAAATCTGCCAACTGTTGTAATTCTAGGATCATATTTAATTTTGAACATGGGTCCGGACATTTCATTTCTATCTTTCAACTTATCTAATATCTGTTCTGCATTAGCAACCATTGATCGAAATTTATACATTTTAAATATTGTTCCATTTATACCGACTCTTTCTTGTGAAAATATTATCAACCCTTTTGAATTAACCTTTATTAATATGGCTACAATAATCATCAAAGGACTAAGAGATATTATTCCTATCAGAGCTCCTAAAATATCTATAAGCCGTTTAGTTACCACATAGACTTTACTCTTTTTATACTCCACCGAATATTCCACATACTCTTGTGACAATTTTAAGTTTTCCATAATTCTCCCCCTTAAAAATGGTTTATCACATTAAAATTTATACATACAAATATATATAGCAAGACAAATTAAATGAAAGATATTAATAGCTATATACATTAAAACAATCCCATTAATTATAAAATTACTTTTTTTTAACTGTGCTTCTATAGCCTTTTGCATTCTAAAATATAAAAAAGATAAAAGTACTGTCGGCAGTACAATTTTGATCCAAAAACCAACTTTTAAATTGTGCACTACACTTACCATTAAAGGGTTTGCTTCTATAAAATATCCGGTATTTAAAAGCATTCGAGTAAAGAACATATCACTTATGTTCAACAGACATAAAATAATAAATTTATTTCTTATATTACTCAAACTGTAATTTCTTATAAATACAAGCAATTATCATACCTCCAATAATAAATTAATAAAACAAAAATTATAAATTGATAAACTTATTATTGTTATTTTACTATTTTTATATTTTTTACCCATCATACTGTAGTTTAATTTTTTTATACTATGTGTAATAGTCCGTATAATCCATCTGCTATGATTAAGCATTATATAGTCTTATTATTGGGGTAGTATAAAATATTAAGTTACCATGAATAAAAACAAAAAAATAACTATAGTACATAAACAATATAATACTGTCTATCTACTATAGTTATTTTTAAAGTAACTTAATTAAAACTCTAACACATACTGCCATGAATATTTCACTCTATTAAAGCAGCACACATTTAACATACATTAGAATTATCATTAACAGAATCATCATTAACCTCTAACATTCCGCATCTGTTAGCATACAAAGCCACCTGTGTTCTATCTCTTATATTCAGTTTGTCAAATATATGATTATTATGTTTTTTTACTGTATTTTCAGAAATATGAAGTTTTCGTGATATTTCTTGATTACTCAAACCTTTTCCTATTTCACATAAAATTTCTTTCTCTCTTGGAGTGAGCTGTTCCATTTTTTCGGGTTGGATGGCATTTTCTCTGACCAAACAGTCTATAAAATAAGAGTCATAGTATTTTTTCCCTTTGTAAATTTGATCTATGATATATAAAAGTTCCATTTCATCTGATTTTCCTAATATGTATCCTTCTACGCCACACCTAATGGCTTCTACAAAGATATTTTTATCTTTATTAAAATCTAACATTATGAATTTACTTTTAACACCACATTCTTTCATTTCTTTAATTAACAGCAATTCATCTTTATTTTGTTGATGTAGATCAAATAAAACAATATTAATATTATTTGATTTAATTAACGGAACTGCCTCTTTTAATGTTTCTGCAATAAGCATTATGTCAGCATAATTACGCCTTGATATAATTGAATATATACCCTGTCTTATTAAAGCATATCTTGATAAAATAATAACCTTCATAACGTATCTTCCCCCTGTTTTCTCCAACAATAATATCACTTAATTCTCTATATAAAATAAAAAGACCCAGTTTAACCATATGAACGGTAAACTTAGGCCGGTTGCACCATTGACTCCATATGTCTTAAAAGTGCCCAAATATAAAACATACTTCTTTGTCTCCTTATTTCCTATATTTTATTCCAAATAATGCTTATATAATACTTAACAACTCCTCTCATTTTATTATAGAATATATCTATTTTCTGTTTTTTCAAGAATTTTGAGTATCTTTGAAATTACTATATATCTTCCTAAAAATATCCATGCCAGATGGAGCTTACTCCATTTAGGCTCTTCCACTAAGTCTTTTACCTTCTGAACCTTATCTTCAATCTTTACACCTTATCCTAATTCAGGGGTACTTTATATCCGAATAACTTACTAAATAAATCCTTTGTCAAGTTTTGATTTTTATCATCTGTGTTACCTGTAAAATGATATGTGAATGTACCCTTCTATTGTCACGTACATCCAATGTACATCCAATGTATTAGGATCTAGAAAAGATATTCCTATGCACTTGCCAAACCTAAATTTAGTCATACATAATAGTAATGGAACTAACATTTCTTACATTAATTCTGCAAATCTATTATAACTAACAAGTTTATTGAAATAAGATCTTTGAACTGTTGAAACATGATGATTGTAATAGTTTTTAAATGTCCTTTAATCTCATAAGTAAAAATATTTCTGTTAATAAATTTTAATAATTCCTTTTGCAAAGATATATTTATTTTTACAACTTTTACAGCTAGTATTTATATTATAACATTATTCTATATAAGGTATAAAAATCCTTCTACTTTTTATAAATTTTATAATTAATTAGTCAAAAAAATAGCCTAAAGTCTGTTTTTTTGACTAATTATTATTCTCTAATGGAATAAATGGATGTCCTGAAGTACGGACAGTGATTTAGATATATTATGTTTAAGTAGATTAGTAGTCCTATCCATGGATGATATTTACTTAGTTAATATTTAAAAACTACATTGATAATTTATACAATTTGAAATAATATTATAACATACATAAATTTAAAAGTGCACAAATAGAAGGGAGTATTATATATGAGTAAATATTGGAGCGAAATTGCCAAAAACATTGAACCCTATGTTCCAGGAGAACAGCCTAAAAATAAAAAATACATTAAACTAAACACTAATGAAAATCCATATCCGCCTTCTCCTAAAGTGATTAACGCTATAGAACAAGCAGCTAATAACAACCTTCAGTTATATCCTGATCCCAATTGTGATGACCTGAGAAATACTTTAGCCAATTATTACGAGTTATCCTCAGATCAAGTCTTTATAGGTAATGGTTCTGATGAAGTATTAGCATTTTCTTTTATGGCTTTCTTTAATCAAGGAACACCTATACTTTTTCCAGATATAACATATAGTTTTTATGAGGTTTATGCTGAGTTATTTAAGCTAAAATATAAATTAATTCCTTTGGATGATAATTTTGATATCCCTATAGATTCTTTTTGCATTAAAAATGGTGGAATTGTAATTCCAAATCCTAATGCACCAACTACTAGATATATGTCTATTGAATGTTTAAAAAAAATTGTAGAATGTAATATGGAAAGTGTTGTTATAATTGACGAGGCATATATAGATTTCGGTGGAGAATCTCTAGCTAGATTTGTAAATGATTATCCAAATTTATTGGTTGTACAGACCCTTTCTAAATCACGAGCATTAGCAGGACTACGGGTTGGCTTTGCTTTTGGCCATATAGATCTAATAGAAGGCTTAAACAGAATTAAAAATTCTATAAATTCATATACAGTTAACCGCCTTTCCCTAGCAGGAGCAAAAGCAGCTTTTGAAGATGAACCTTATTTTAAAAACATTAGTTCAAAAATTATAAATACGAGAAAAAAAGTAATACCCTATCTTAAAGCTCTAGGATTTAAGGTGTTAGAATCTAAAACCAATTTTTTATTTGTCAGCCACAACAAAACCCATGCTAAAATAATATTTAGAGAATTAAAAAATGATGGAATTCTTGTTAGACATTTTGACAAACCAAGAACCCATAACTTTCTCAGGATAACCATAGGAACTGATGAAGAAATGGACATACTTATAAACAAATTAAAAAACATTATCTCAAAAACATATTTATAATGTGCTAATTTGAAAAAATTAATAGTATTTAAGTATATAAAAATAAATAACAAGTCAAAGATGCTATAGTTATTTTACAAAACATGAGAAAACAGGCTCCGTTTGCAGCATAAACCATTAATGCCAACAGAAAAACATATCCCAAAGCCTCTATGCTCTATGCTCTATGCTTTATGGATTATCTTACATAAACATGTCAGTTAGACAATAGATTAATTGTTAATTCGATGTTATAATGTTAAATGATGCATTTATTGTAAAGAATAACATCACAAAGTGTAGAAGTTCAATGAGAACAATAATAATATGTTGAGGGGTGAGGCTATGATATTGTCTGTAGTTGTACCTTCTTATAATGAGGGTAGTGGAATAGAAATGACATATAAAAAATTAACTGAGGTACTCGAAACCGATAGTATTGTTCAAAACTATGATTATGAACTTATTTTTATTGATGACGGAAGTAAAGACGATACACTTAATGTGATCAAAAAATTTCAGAAGGATGATATTCGTGTTAAATATATCTCTTTTACAAGGAATTTTGGCAAAGAAGCGGGGATTTTAGCCGGGTTATCATATTCCAAAGGAGATGCAGTTGTACTTATGGATGCGGACCTACAGCATCCACCGGAATTAATTCCAGTGATGATTAGGCACTTTTATAATGGGTACGATCAGGTGATTACAAAACGAAATAGGAGCGGTGATTCAAAAACAAGAACTATCCTTTCAAGATTATATTATAAGATAGTAAATAAAATGGTTGATGTCAAATTAGAAAATGGAGTTGGAGATTTCCGTCTTTTAAGCAGAAGAGCAGTTAATGCATTATTATCTATGCAGGAATACAATAGATTTTCAAAAGGAATGTTTTGCTGGATTGGTTTTGAAATGAAAGTAATAGAATATGAAAATCAGAACAGGGTAAGTGGTACAAGCAAATGGAGTTTTAAGAAACTAGTGCATTATGGAATTGATGGCATAATATCATTCAATAATGAGCCTTTGAGATCAACATTGTATTTAGGCTTGCTGATGATAGTATTAGGGATATCCTATGTACTTTATTCTCTCATTCACGTTTTTGTGGTTGGAATAGATATGCCGGGATATTTCACAACAATCACTTCTATTTTGGTCATGGGTGGAGTGCAGCTTATTTCATTGGGAGTAATAGGTGAATATATCGGCAGAATTTACTACGAAGTAAAGAGAAGACCTCATTTTATTGTTGATGAAACAAATATCCAAACACCAAAATATCAGCATAAGTGGAGAGATGATAATGAAAAATAACACATATTTATTTATAAAACAATATTTTGATAAATTCATAAATAAAGAAAGTGGATTTTTTAATTTTATGAGATTTGCTGTAATAGGTGTAATAAATACCATCCATTATTATGTATGGTATCGTATATTATTATGGTTGCAAATACCATATGTACTAAGTCATACAATTGCATTTATAATAAGCATGATTGGATCATACTTTCTTAATTGTTTCTTTACATTTAGGACAAAGCCAACTTTTAGAAAGTTCATAAGCTATCCCTTGACTACATTATCCAATTACATAATATCTACAGTCTCATTAGTATTGCTAGTGAACTTATTTAATATTGCTAGTTCAGTAGCAGCACTTTTGGCATCAATATTGCCAATACCTATAACGTTCATGGTAACACACCATGTACTTAAAAAAACTGATGAAGACACAATTATTGAGGAGAACTCCAAAATAAAGCTTCAGCGAAATTTGAAGAACCTTTTTGCATATGTTTTTTTGCTGATGTTTTCAATAGCATGTCATCTGTATATCCTATATAGTAGAGTACTTTTTGGAAAATTTGACACAGATAGTATATCTCAATTCATGTACTTTATGCCTTTTCTTCAAAAGGCCTTTTCTTCAGGAGAGCCCTTCTGGTCATGGAGCTATGGGCTTGGTGGAGATATTTTTGGACAATTTAGTTATTATTATACTACCAGTCCATTTTTCTACTTATCACTACTTTTAAAAACTTTGGGCATAGGAAGTTGGACTTTGGAAAACACACTTGAATTCAAACTGTTATTTAGTATATTTAAACAGTTTCTGGCCATGTCCATTTGTTATGCACTTTTGAGATATGAAGGCAAGAAAAGATATAGCTCACTTATTGGGGCAATGATATATGGCGGCTGTATTTGTTTTATATGGTTTTCTCTCTTCTTTGACTTTATGGCAGATGCATATATTTGGTTACCTCTCACAATTTTAGGTATCAGAAGATATGAAAAGACCGGTAAATCCCTTCTCTTTATTTTAAGTGCTGCATTAACCGTTGGAAATAGTTTCTACTTTGGTTTTATTAGCTTTATATTTTATGCCATATTTATTATAGTTTTTATTAATATAAAAGGAACGAACTTTAAAGAAAGGATATATTCATTTCTCAGTTCTGTTTCAAGGTATGTTTTATTTGCTATTTTAGCATTAGGAATCGCTGCAACAGCCTTTGTACCTTCAGTTTCAGCCTTTTTAAAAACAGACAGATTTTCCAATCCGTCAATTACCCCTATTTTTTATGATAGCAAGTATATTCTTTCATTACCTGATCAACTGTTTTTCTATTCAAGTATTTTGGGACTGCCACTTATACTTTTAGTTATTTTTGCATTACCATGGAAACAACTCACATTAATCACAAAGAGGAAGATAGTGCTTGTGGGTATATTTTTTGTTTTGTATTTAACACCTTATTCTGGAAGTTTCTTTAATGGTTTTTCATATTCAGTTAAAAGATGGTATTATCTGCTCATTTTTTCAATAGCCTATGCAGTACCAGATTGGTTGGAGGAAAATGACAGATTGAAACAAATAGGAGCGTACTTTGTTTCAAGCGTTACATTGTTAGCCTTACTTTTTTATTATACAAGGGTACAAAGAGGATTTGATCATGTAATTCACAGTAAAAAGGCAACAAATATTTTGAACATTTCAATTCTCGGAGCTGGCTTAATATCTTTATGGATGGTGGCATTCAAGAAATACATTTCAAAGAAGTTCACAAATAAAATATTAAGCTATACAGTGGTTTTGTGCGTAGGAACTTCACTCATGCTTAATTCCAATGCTTATCTTTATTTGGTGCAACCTAATGTGAGTCGTGCAATACTACAAACTCAATCTGGTATGGAGAATAAAGAAGAAAGTTACATTTTTGGTAAATTAACTCCATCAAACAGTGAATTTTACAGAACACTTTTCAGAAATTCTATAATGGAGAATACACCAATGAGCTATAATTATTATGGTACCAGTGCGTATAACAGTATGATTGATGGGAATCTTCATAAATGGTTAAAGGTTGATCATAACATTCTATATCCTTCTGTTACTCCCAGTAGATATGAAAATTTTGATGACCGCTTGTTCATAGAAACAGCTTTTGGGGTGAAATACCTAGTCACATACAAAAATGATAATTATACTCCTCCAAATTTTTATCAGCTGATTGAAAAGACAAAAAATTATAATATATTTGAAAATAAAAATAATGTAGGTTTTGATTTATGGTATTCAAATACTACAGGTAAGAGTAGCTATGATGAGATGAATGTAGCAGAGCGTGATGCGGCACTTCTTCAAACGGCTGTAGCTGATAAGGTTATACCGGGAATAAAAAACAAGTCTATAGATAGTTCAACATCTGAGCTAGCTATTGATTGGAAAAATGCATATACTGTAAATGCAAAATATGAGAATGGAGTACTAGCAGCTCAGAAGGGTGCAATTGTAAATGTTCCAATTACAAATACTTTAAAGGGAACTGAGGGGGAAATATTATTTACAATGAATATAAAACCTGTGAATGGACAGATGATTAAGTTAACCGTTAATGGAAAATCTACAACTAAAATGAAAGATACATATCCATATATATATCCTATTAACAATTTTACTTTCAGGCTTGATGATAGCACTAAAATGTTGAAAATACAAATATCAGAGGGAAAGTATGTCATTAGTAGTGCTCATGCCTGGTTTAACTCATACAATTATTATACAGAGTGTGTCAAAGACCTTAACAAATATAACTTAGAGAATTTATATGTAAACGGTGGTACTATAAGCGGGAATATTAAGAATAATGAAAAGGGTATCCTTGCTCTGAACATTCCTTACAGTTCAGGTTGGTCTGCAAGAGTGGATGGCAAGAAGCAGCAATTGATAAAGGTTAATGTGGTTTTTACTGGTATTGTATTGGAACCCGGTGTTCATAATATTAAACTTTCATATATTACACCTGGTTTCATTCCTGGAGCAATTATTAGTGTAATATTCATTTTAGGTATAATTATTTATTTTACATTATTCATTTAAAAGCTTATGAACCGTAGTTAATATTAGTTTAGGCAGTATATTAAAAGAATAGGGCTTATATACTCTCTCCGTCCACTTATGCGCGTCTTTACCATAGCATCCATAATTAACTGCAGGTATATTCAATTTCTTTATTTTATCCACAGGTATATTATATATTTCCTTCCAATTTGGAAAATTATCTATTAAATTTTCCAAAGAACTAAAATCATCGTCTATCTTAAAGTAGCTGCTATCTGATAGACTGGGAAAAAACTGCAGCATTTTAAATTCTTCATTGCTTTCCCTAGAGATTTCCTCTACGCATTCCTCTATCTTTTTTATAACATTACTTTCACTTTTATCTTTACTTTTTAAAATATTGTGCGGACAATAAGGAGGGGCAAAGAATAATACAACAGAAGGATCTCTATTATTGCTTAACTTCCAGACTTTTTCTACTATGTTAAGACAGATTTCTCTCATATCCATGTCCTGTTTTGTTAAGGTTTTAGTTAAATTGCTTATTTCTTCATCCAGTTTATACCCATATCTATTTTTTACTCCTTCATATAATTCTCCATAAGTAAGAATATTACTTTTCCATGGTAAAGGACTATATTTTTCCTTTGTTAATTTGCAAAACTTTTTATATTCTGTATCGGCCTTGGATATCACAGCATTAAAGGATTTTTCTGCTATATGTTTTAAATTATCTATTACTTTATTCACAGAAGAATTATGAACAAAATAATTAAAATAAATAAATGTAGTAAAGGGAGTCTGTACATCATAACTTCCTTTTAAATCTTTACATTTTAAAACAGAAGGTGGAAGGGTATGTTCTCCTCTATATTCATCACATAAATCTGTATTTAAATCTATATTTTTTATTAATTCTGCCCCTATCAAATTAGAATTTAAACCTTCAAAATATTGTCCCACATGAGTTTCTTTTCCCACAATATAAAAGCATGGGAGAATTTTACCCACTGCACCAGTATAAACATATCTGGTGTTATCTCCTGGATACAAAGGACAAATATAGTCATTGTTTATAGCTAAGTTGTATTCTAAATAGTATTTTTCTTTTAAATAATTCAAAGTATCTAAAGCCTCGATAATACCCGTATGCTGATTTTCCTCTACAGGATTTGCCATAAACAGAATATTGCCACTAAAATTCTTAACATTTTTACTCAGCTCTTTAAGAATCACAAGGTGCACAGCTACTCCACTTTTCATATCTGCAGCTCCTCTGCCAAATATCCAATCACCGCTATTTAAATCATTTTTTATTTCCTCTGGTAAATACATTTCCTTCAATTTTTCATTAAGAACTTTACTGTCAAAAGCATATTCCTCCAGTTCTCCGAAATTGTCTACACCCACAGTATCTATATGTCCATGCAAAATTATGGTTTTATTCGAAGAGTTTTTTTCTCCTTTCAATAATGCAAAAACATTAACCCTTTTATAAGGATCCTGATTAAGAGAAACTTGAAAAGTATAGTCTTTATGTTCTTTAAAGTATTCTATATTATTTATATACTGGCTTATTCTATTACATATATTTCTTTCTCCTATAGAATTATTGATACTTGGTATATTAACCAGATCTAAAGTTAACTTTTCTATTTCCTTAAACAAATCGTTCAACCAAAACCCCTTCTTTATAAAATATTTGTGTTTGTATACATCTCTTGATTTATAATAAAATTTCTACTAAAATTTATTTTAACTACCTACAACTAATTTATACATTTTTTTAATAATCGGACACCTCTATATATCTATATCTTTTCCTTCATATATGCTGTTCACAATATATTCCATATGTTCTCTAGTTACTAAAATAGGATTTACTCTAGTTGATCCTAATAAACTATTATCAACTAAAAGATGAAAATCCTTTTTAAAATTTTCCTCTAATATACCAGCTTCTTTAAAAGACAGCGGAATATTTAATTCCCTCTTAAGTTCTTTTACTGTCTCTACTATATCCTCTTTATCAATTATTCTTGAGAGATACTTCAATTTCTGTGCTACTAATCTATCTCTTGAATTATATTGCAGTACATAAGGTAGAACAATAGCATTAGCAAGTCCATGTGCCATATTATATTTACCGCCAAAAGCATGAGAAATTCCATGAACCATACCTAATCCCACATTAGAAAAAGCACAGCCTGCCATACACTGAAAGTTGTGAACTTTTTCTCTGCTTATTATATCTTTGTTTTTATAAGAATATGGCAAATACTTAAACAACCCTTCTATAGCACCTTTTGCCATGGCTTCAGTAAAATCATCTAAAGCATTATTTGTATAGCATTCTATGGCATGAGTTAAAGCATCCATTCCTGTTTCAGCCACTATATTATCTGGCATAGTCATGGTTAAATCTGGATCCAGTATAGCCACATCTGGTACTAAAGCTCCACATTTTATGCCTATTTTTAAATTTCTTTCTTTAAATGTAATAACAGATACCTTTGTAACTTCTGTACCTGTACCAGAAGTAGAAGGTACAGCTACAAGTTTAACTTTACTTCTATATTCAGGCAGCTCTTTTTCAAATAAATTACTAAAATTCAAATCCTCATATTCATAAAATAATGTTATAATTTTTGCGGCATCTATAGAAGAACCTCCACCTATAGATATTACAATGTCAGGTTTAAATTCTTTTACCTTTTCAAGAACCTTTAATACTATTTCCGTATCCGGGTTCTTGGTAATACCAGAGTATATAAAAACCTCCCTATTTGTGTTCTCTATCATATCCTTCACCTTACGAATAACCCCACTTTTAAGCATAGACTGTCCGCCAGTTATAATAAAAGCTTTCTTAAATTCTAAGTTTTTTATACACTCTAAAGAACCCTTTCCTATAATAATAGAAGCACCGTGAAATACCAATTCTTTCATTCTATTCATCCACCTTTCTAAAGCAACACATTATTAGTAATTTAATATTAAACTATTATTTATTATAATAGATTTTTAATATTAGAATAGATTATATATGAATATTTTAAAAAAATAAAGAAAATTTTTATATTTAAAGAAATTACAGATAAAACACTTGTTACATCTGAAAAATATTCTGAAATTATAAATAATTGGTTAAGTGTACAGGGAAAATTTTTAGATGATATTGCAGATGCTCTACAAACTAATCCAAACTTCAATAAAGAAGGTATCATACTATAGTTACATCTTAAAATATAAAGATAAAATTGGCACTATAGGAAATTCTATAAGAGGACTGAGAAAAGAACTTAAGACTATAATTATCACTTTGAAGGAAAATTCTTAGTTATGGGGCTGCAAAGTAGCCCCTATTTTTGTTTTAGCGTTATTTTATTTATTAACCATTTAATTCAGTCAAGACAGAATAACCATCTGTTATTTGAATTCTAGTTATACTACAGTTGTCTATACAGAAATGCCATGCCCCCGCTATTCCCATACCAAGCAAATATGCTATAATACTTCTTATTAATCCTGCGTGGGTTACAATTAGAACAGTACCTTCTTGCTTTTCATTAATTATTTTATCAACAAAATTTACTGCCCTTTTGTGCATATCCATAACACTTTCTCCCGACGGGAAAATAAATCCTCCCCAATCTTTCATCCACAATTTATAATCTTGTGGATATTTTTCTTTAATCTCTTGAAAAGAAAGGTTATCCCATAACCCAAAATTAGTTTCCTTTAATTCACTATCATAGATTACATCTTCACTGATAATTTCAGCAGTTTCTCTTGCTCTTTTAAGAGGGCTGGATATTACAACATCAAAACTAATATGTTTTAATCTATCTCTTGCTTTTTCAGCCTGGCTAATTCCATATTTATTAAGCTCTACATCTGTCCATCCCAAGTATTTTCCATTTTTATTACTGTCAGTTTCACCATGTCTTACCATAACCAACTCTAACATTATAAGTTCCCCCCATAATTCAAAATAATATATGAAATCATTATAAAAAGTGTCTGATTTAATTCACATACTGCACCCAGCACATCACCTGTGGCACCATTTATCTTCCTACTTAAAAATTTGATAAGTATTATTGCCGTGGCAATTGGAAAAAACATAATTATATATCCCCTATATAAATTTGTTAAGCAAAATATTATTAAATATAATATTACTCCCACCACCAGTTCTTTAATTCCACAACAGTCAATAAATGACTTTCCCATACCTTCACTGCTTCTTGCATATTTAGACAAACTGGCAGCAATTATAGAGCCAACCCTACCTGCAACAGGAAAAAGAATAAGTATTTTAACCATATATAAAGGATTAATTTCAGATAAAATAACTGAATTAAGAATTAAAAGTGACACTATAGCAAGTACGGCATTTGTTCCCACCCTGCTATCTCTCATGATTTCAAGTATTCTTTCCTTTGTCCTATTTGAAAATATCCCATCAAAAGTATCTCCTAAACCATCTAAATGAATCCCCCCCGTAAGAAAAATATATTCTATTAATACCAGTGTGGTACTAATCTTTACAGAAAACACATGAAGTAAAATCATATAAGAAATACCCATTATTATTCCTATAATTAATCCTACCACCGGTATAAATGCCAATGCTTTTCCAAAATTCTCACTGCCAATATCACTTTCAGATTTAATAGGTATTGAAGTAAAAAATTGAATCATTAGAATTAATCTTTTTAAAAATACCACTCTTATCATCCCCAACTTTTATACAAAAATTACACCACTTTATTTAATTTTTAGAGGTATACCAGAAATACAAAAATACACTTCCTCTGCTTCTTTTGCTATCATCTGATTTACACTGCCTGCCAAATCTCTAAATAGCCTTCCCAGAGGATATTCTGGCACTAGTGCCATTCCCACTTCATTGGTAACCATAATAAAAGGAATAGATGCCTCTTTTGAAATATTTATAATTTCTGATACTTCTACCTTAATATATTTTTCAATTTCTAATACTCTGGCAGTTTTAATTTTTTTAGTATCTTCAGATTTTTCTAACAATAAATTTGAAACCAAATTTGTAATACAATCCAAAAGCACCCCTGACTTTCCATTTAACATAGGTATTAATTTACTATGAAAATCTTTATAGGCTTCTAAAGTCTCCCAGCTTTCTGGTCTTCTTTCTACATGTTTTTTTATCCTGAGCTTCATTTCCTCATCAAAAGGAATAGAAGTAGCCACATATAAAATATCACCTTTAAGTTCTTTTGCCAGTTTTTCTGCGTAAGAACTCTTCCCACTTCTTGCACCGCCTGTTATAAGAATCAACTTTCCCATTAACTATTTCCTTTCCGGACTGTAATTGTACATTGTAAACTCCTACAATACATATCCTCTTGGAGTTATGATTTTATCTTCTTTTATAAATGTATTACTATTTCCAATAATCACAATAGACAACATGTCAACTTCATTGTCACTAAAAGTATCTAAAGTATACAATTTCACTCTTTCCCCATGTCGTAAAGCATTTTTCACTACACCTACTGGTGTATTTCCATCTCTGTATTTTCTTATTAAGTCGGTACATTCTCTTAAATAGTTCGGTCTTCCATTGCTCCTTGGATTATAAAATGATATCACAAAATCACCTTGTGCTGCAAGTTCAACTCTTTTTTTTATTAAATCATAGGGTGTCATTAAATCACTTAAACTTATATTGCAGCTGTCATGCATAAGGGGAGAACCTAATAATGAAGCCGCTGCCGTAGCTGCCGTTACACCCGGTATAATTTCTACTGTCTCCTTTTCCTGCTTCATCTCTAAAATCAAACCAGCCATACCATATATTCCTGCATCACCTGTGCTTATTATTGAAACTACTTTATTATGGGATAATTCTAAAGCTTTTTTACACCTCTCTACTTCAGCCTTCATTCCTGTTGCAAATATTTCTTTTCCTCCAATTAAAGTGTCAACTAACTTAATATATTTTGTATAGCCAACAATAACTTCACTTTCCTCTATAACCTGCTTTGCCCTTAAGGTCATATGGTCTATGCCTCCAGGTCCAATTCCTACTACATATAATTTGCCCAAATTTTCCTCCCCCTCAATAGAGTTTTTTATTCTTTATATATTTAACCACTTCTTCCTCATTATAAAAAATATTTTGATATACTTTCTTTTTTCTTTCAATTATGAAAGCATATATATCTTTATATAAGGCCGCTTCAATTTTTTCCTCTGTTCCCCCTTGAATTCCGCTATCTTTTAAAATTATTGCTTTTGCATTATACTGCTCTATAAACCCTAAATTAAGCTTATATCCTATAGGACCTTTTATGGCAATAATATCTTCTGTGTTTATGCCTAATTTAAAGCACTGTTTCATTACCTCTACAGAAGGTAGAATTCTATGAACAATCCTATTTAAAATACCTGAACATATAAATTTATCTACATTCTTACTTCCTGTAGTATTTAAAATAGTAGCATTCTTATTATGAAGTTCTTTAATACTTTTTATCTTATCTATCAGTTCCTTATAGTCTTTAACAAAGATTACTTTATCTTTATTTTTATATTTATCACATACAGAAGCTCTCTCATATCTTAGATATTTTACATTTAACTTCTCACATAACTTCTCACAGTTACAAGATATTTCTACAGCATAGGGATGAGATGCATCCACTAAAACTGATATATTATTCTTTAGGAACATTTGTCCTAATTCATCAAAACTCAGCGGTTTTGTATTTAAAAACTTATATTTATATTCATTAAATAATTCACCGCCATAAGTTGTAGCTGTTGAAATTAAAATATTGTCAGTAAATCTATTTAATCCTCCAACTATATTTTTTCCTTCAGAAGTTCCTAGTATGAGGCCAATCATTTACTTTCACCTTTTCTAAACATGTGTGTAAAATTTTTATCATAAAGTAAACTTTTCTTATATTCACAATCTATAAAATCCCCCACAAGTATTTGTGCACATTTTGTAATATTAGCCTCCTTTACTTTTTCACATATATCTTCAAGAGTCCCAATTATGGCCCTTTCATCCTCCCATGAGGCCCTTTCAACTACCGCAATTGGTACATTCCTTCCATATCCTTTTTTCAGCCTTTCCACCACCTTGTCAATCATACCAACTGACAAAAATATAGCCATGGATGCTCCAATACCAGCTAATTTTTCTATATCTTCTTTTCCCGGTACCGGCGTCCTTCCTTCTATTCTTGTAAGAATTACAGTCTGACTTACCTCCGGTAAAGTAAATTCTTTTTTTATAACTGCAGCAGCTGCTGTAAAAGAACTCACCCCTGGGATAATTTCATATTTAATATTTTTTTTATCCAACTCATCCATCTGTTCTTTAATGGCACCATAAATGGAAGGGTCTCCTGTGTGAAGTCTTACTGTTAGCTTGTTCTCCTTTTCAGCCTTTTCTATTACACAAAGTACCTGTTCTAAATTCATAGAAGCTGAATTATATATGCTTGTCCCTTCTCTGCAGAAATCCATATGATCACTACTTACTAAGGAACCTGCATATATAACTACATCTGCCTTTTTTAAAATTTCTCTTCCCTTCACTGTAATTAAATCCACATCCCCAGGTCCGGCACCGATAAAATAAACCATATTAAAATCCTCCTCTCATTTTCTATGAGCTATTATTATAGACATATACTCTTTTTCATTTAATATTTCATCCCTATTTCGTGTAATTTTCTGTCCTTCCCTGCCAGCTTTTTTTACACATACATAGGTAAATTCTTTTTCTTCCAAATAATTTATTATCTCTTCTTCTCTTTTGTAAACTTTCATTATTACAACATTTTTTTCATCCTTTATAGCATCCAGCCTGTTTCCAGGAACTATTAAAAGAGGTTCGTCACCTATAACTAAAGCTTCCTTTGCCACACTGGCACAAGCACAAAAAGATGTAATTCCAGGAATTGTTTCCGTATCATATCCTTTTTCTTCAATATATTTTAACAAATAAATATAAGTACTATATATGAGGGGATCTCCAATGGTTAAAAAGGCTACATTTTTTCCTTCTTGTATTTTTTGCTCTATAACCTGAAAAGCTTCATATATTTTTCCTTCCTGATGTTCTCCCCCCATTGGAAAATGCTTTACTATTATCTCTGAACCTTCTTTTATAAACTGTTTTGCCGTATCAAGTGCAATACTCCTGCCGCCTGCCATGGAACTTGGTGCCACTATAACCTGGCACTTTTCTATTACCTTTATTGCCTTTAATGTTAATAATTCACTATCACCTGGTCCTACTCCTACTCCATATAACTTAGCCATACTATAACCTCCATTATTTTTTTCCACTTAATATATAAATCGAGTTATTGGAAAATAACATATACCCTTTATTTTTTGTTTTACTTATTCCTACTTGGGTGCATTCTGTTTCAAATTCCAGTGCCTTTAGAGCTTCCATAGCCTTATATAGATTGTCAATAGTTATGAAATTCATTACCATCTTTCCACCCTTTTTCAGTTTTAAAGAGTATCTTCTAATTATTTCTTCAATATTTCCCCCACTTCCACCAATAAAAATAGCATCAAATAATTTTTCTATGTCAGATTCTACCTGAAGTGCCTCTCCTTTTACTATATAGAGATTGTCTGCCGCAAATTTCTTTTTATTTTTCTCAAGTATTTCAAGTGCTTCCTTATCCCTCTCCACAGCTATTACCTTACCTAAGGGGCTGCATTTACTCATTTGTATACTGAGGGAACCTGTTCCTGCACCAATATCTAGTAAAATATCCTTATCTTTGATTTCCATTTTTGCTATACTTAATATTCTAATTTCTTCCTTTGTCATAGGGCAATTTCCCCTTACAAATTCTTCATCTTTTATATATATCATGCTAAGTCATCTCCATTTTCAATAACTACTACGCATAAACTGCTGTAATTTTTTTTATGCATTTCCTCTGCAGTTCCTTTTGAAATTTTCTCATCTTCATAAGACAGATTTTCACCTACATATACCTGGGCGTTAATATGGTTTTTCATTAATTCATTACAAATATAATTAGGAGTGTTGTTTTTATCTGTAAGCCATATGGTCAGTTTATTATTTCTAACTCGCTCAATTAATTTCTCCTCTCTGCCGTGAAGACTGTATAATCTTGCATGCTGCCATGACTTACCCACTTTTGACATTAAATACTGGAAAGAACTTATGCCCGAAATTACTTCAAACTCCCCATGAAAATTTCTATTAAAATAATCTGTTATACCATAAAAACAAGGATCTCCTGAAGCTGCAACAGATATATTTTTATCCCTGTTATGCTTTATAAATTCAAGTATCTTAGAAAATGAATCAACTATAATTTTTTTCTGATTTATATAATCCAGACTTTTTATAGCTCTTTCAAAGCCAATAACTACATCGGAATTTTTCATAGTCTTTTCTGCTTTAGGTATTATATAATCCGCCGCACCAGGCCCAATGCCAACAATATACACCATAATGTTTATTCTCTCACTTTCTTCCATCCCACAGAACTCCACTTGCCATACAGTACATAATTGCCTCAGCTTTTAAAGTTCCATAGGTAAATTGTTCTATTCTTTTTATTATTTTAATTCCAATTCTTTCATATATATCTCCATACTCAGGGCTTATAATTTTTACTGCCCCCTCTGTGGTCTTCTCATTATATACAGCCTCTACAATTTTTCTACCTGCTCCCATAAGTGCAAGTTCAAGGGCCAGAACCTCCATTCTTACATCACATACCCTGCTGTGGGTATTAAAACACCCTGCAGCAACTTTGGAAAGTTTCCCAATATGTCCCACTATCAGTATTTTACTTATATTATTTTCCACACAGCAATTTAAAGCAAATCCAATATAATTGGATATTATTACGGATTTTTTCATATCAAGTCCAAGTTCTTTTGCCTTATCCTCTCCCATATTTCCAAATAGGAGTATTAAATCTTTATGTCCACTTGCAACTTTTTGAGAAATTTCAAGTTTTATTGATTCCTTTAGTGCCTCTTCTGACATAGGTACTACTATCCCTGTGGTGCCTAAAATAGATATGCCGCCTATTATATTTAATCTTGGATTAAATGTTTTTTCTGCAATTTTTTCACCATCTGGAACAAATATGGTTATGGTAACCCCTTTTCCCTGGGGCAGAACTTTCCTTACTTCTTTTTCAATCATAACTCTAGGAACGGGATTTATGGCAAAGTCACCTTTTTTAACATATAATCCTTCACCTTGAACTATTCCCACCCCAACACCAGCCTTTAAGCTGTATTCTCTATTACTTTTTTCAGCTCTTGCCCATATTTCAATTCCATTTGTCACATCAGGATCATCTCCGCCGTCTTTTATTATACAGCATTCCACGTAATTTAGTCCTCTCTTCACACTTTCAATATGCAAGTTAAGTTCAATATTTTTAGGTGTATCTATGTCTATATAATCTAAATCCGCTGGTGAATAAAGCATTTTTACAGCAGCCTTTGCAGCAGCTGCAGCACAGGAACCCGTTGTATAACCACATCTTAATTTTTTTCCTTCACAATTTACATATAGTTCAAGCATCCTTACACTCCCTATTCCCTATTTATAAGCATATATAAAAGTGAATTAACAATTGCCGCCGCTACTGTGCTGCCTCCTTTTCTCCCTCTTACCGTAATCATTGGCAAAGGCAACTTTTCGAAATCTTCTTTTGATTGTGCCGCACCAACAAAACCCACAGGAGCAGCTATTACAAAATTCGGTTTACACCTGTCTTCTTCCACTAACTCCTTCAGCTTATATAATGCAGTTGGAGCATTTCCAAATACGAAAAAATTTATTCCTTCCCCTGAAGCCTTTTCTATTGACGCCATAGAACGGGTTATACCTTTTTGTTTTGCAATTTGGCTTATTTCATCACTTCCCACATAGGAAACTACTGTACAATTTAAAGCCTTCAGTGCTTTTTTATTTATTCCCGCCAAAATCATATTTGTATCTGTGTAAATTGTAGTTCCCCCTTTTTTTAACAGCCCTAGTGCAGTATCTATTGCTCCCGGTCTAATATATAATAAATCCTTATATTCAAAATCAGCAGTAGTATGTATTACCCTCTTTATTACTAAAAGTTCCTTATCAGTAAAATTATTAGCCCCTAATTCTTCCTCAATAATTTCAAAACTCTTTTTTTCAATCATCATAGGATTTTTAATATAATCCATAAAAATGTCACTTCCTTTTTATTTAAATATGCCTAAGTAATTAAATGCCTTATAAAATCTACATTTCCGAAAAAATGTACATGGGCATAGGCTGCCAGAGTATTATTTTTCAAGTAACCACATTTCCATTTTTTTTGTTCTCCGCTATATGTGTCTTTAATTAATTTATATATTCTTCTCTCCCCTGTTTTTATATACGACTTATGAAATTCATGACAATTTATTTTTATACCTTTAGGTATTATATGATTATCAACTTCCACTTCAATTTCTGCATATCCAAAATTATAAAGTTTTGTCCCCATATAAGCACTTCCCTTTAAAAATCCTACCATATCCTTATGTTCTATACTGTCCATTAAATACATAAGTCCCCCGCACTCTGCATAACATTTTGTCCCTTTGTTTAGTGCATTATTTATGCTGGAGAGCAAAGTTTTATTACTGCTTAATTCTTCCCTGAATATTTCAGGATAACCACCTCCTAAATATAAAAAATCTATATTCTCCGGTAATGCCTTATCCTTTAAAGGGCTAAAATATTGGACTTCTCCTAATTCTTCTAATAATTCTAAGTTCTCTTTATAGTAAAAACTAAAAGCTTTATCCTTTGCCACAGCAATTTTTAGTTTTCTGTTTTCTAAATGATAAGAATCTTCAAACTTTTGTGTTTCTGAAAAATACCTTAATAATTCATCAATTTGTACATATTTTTCAAGCAATTCACTGCATTTTTGGATTTTTTCATCCAGGTCTTTTACTTCACTGCTCTGAACAAGCCCTAAATGCCGGCTTTTTAAATTTAAGCTTTCATCTTTAGGAAGGTATCCAAATACCTTAACTTTTCCGCAAAAATTTTTTTCAATTATAGTTTTTAAAAGTTTATAGTAATTTTCATTTATATTATTTAAAATAATTCCTGCCACATCTATTTGTTCAAAATCTATAAGGCCGCTTATTTCTGCACACAATGTAACACTTTGGGCCTTAGGTGTAAGAACTAATATAAGCGGAAGCTTTAAAAGTTTGCTTACAGCCGCTGTAGAGTATTCTGAAGTTATTCCTTTACCGTCATACAGACCCATTACACCTTCAACTATTCCATATTGTCCCTCACCTCTTGCATAGGAAGCTTTTAATCCTTTTTCACCCATTAAATATAAATCTAAATTTCTAGAGGCCTTTTTCGTAATATGTTCATGAAATGCCGTATCTATATAATCCGGACCCACTTTATATCCTTGCACTGAAATGCCTCTATTTATAAGGGCTTTCATAAGTCCCAAAGTTACCGTGGTTTTTCCACCTCCGCTGCTATTAGATGATATAATTATGCTTTTCATATTGCTACCTCATAACTTTACTTTCAATGTTTAACAGTTCATATATTTTTTCCATATCCAAATTAGACCTTACAATATGAGCTAATTTATCAATTTCCACATCCCTTAAGTTTTCATACACCCTTGCCTCTCTCTTTTTTAGTCCCTTCCTATCCCTCAACAAATTAACTATATACTGTCTAAGCTCAGCTCCATCAAAAATTCCATGAATGTATGTGCCCATAACATTTCCACTGGAGTTAACAGCTCCGTCTTTTAAGCTAACTTCTTGTCCATTTTTATCAGTTATTTCAATGAGAGGCTTTGCATTTTCACCATAATTACATATACCCATATGGATTTCATAGCCATAGATATTAATCTTTTCAGACAGCCCACAAACTATACCATTAACTCTTGTTGTTACTTTTTCTTTTTCAAAGACAGTACTTATATCTAGAATGCCAATGCCTTCCACACTTTTAAGCTTTGTCTCCACTCCATAAGGGTCCTCTATAGACTTACCTAACATTTGATATCCTCCGCACAATCCAATAATAAGTCCATTTTTACTTGAATATTTCTTTATTTCATTTTCTATACCTATTTTCCTTATGTAAAGTAAATCACCTATGGTATTTTTACTTCCTGGTATTATAAGCAAATCTGGATTTCCAAAATTATCTGCACTTGTTATATAACGCAGGGATACATCTTCTTCAATTTTTAGCGCATCAATATCTGTAAAATTAGAGATATGAGGCAGTCTTATAACAGCTATATCAATGGGTGCATTAATTTTAGTATTAAAATCAACTGCACCATCTTCGTCTTCTAAAGCCAATCTGAAATATGGAACTACTCCCATACAAGGCACTGTTATTTTTTCTTCTAGCATTGATAGTCCAGGCTTTAATATTTCCACATCTCCTCTGAACTTATTGATAATAGTTCCCTTCACCCGTTTTTTTTCATTTTCATTTAAAAGCAGCATAGTACCTGCCAGGGAAGCAAATACTCCTCCTCTATCTATATCTCCTACTAAAATTACAGGAGCATCCACCATTTCTGCCAACCCCATATTAACAATATCATTATCTCTTAAGTTTATTTCGGCAGGGCTCCCTGCTCCTTCAATTACAACAATATCAAAGTTATCCTCTAGTTTTTTAAAATCCTCTTTTAGCATGGGTGCAAATTTTTTCTTCATATCATAATATTCCTGGGCACTGGAATTACAATACACCTCACCATTTACAATAACCTGGCAGTTTTTATCTGTAGTAGGCTTTAAAAGTATAGGATTCATATAAGCTTCCGGTTCCAAACCTGACGCATAGGCCTGCAGTACCTGTGCCCTTCCCATCTCCTTACCATCCAGTGTAATATAGGAATTCAATGACATATTTTGTGATTTATAAGGACAAACTTTAAACCCATCCTGCTTAAAAATCCTGCATAAAGCCGTAACAATTATACTTTTGCCAACAGAAGAAGCCGTTCCCTGAATCATAATTTTTGACATTCATATTCCTCCTCTTTTTTATGAGATGTATAATCATACTTTGAATCTATAACGTCTTGTATGTGTTCTATGTAAATATTTTGAAATTCTTCAATTTCTCCAAGCCCATGAATATAAGTTTCTACATTAAATCCAAGTCTCATTAAAATATTTTTCCAAGATTCCTCTTCTTCCCCCGCCATATCTACTAGGGCGTGATTCCCTGCCACCAACATTAGTGGAATTAATGTAATTTTTTTATCTGATTCTTTGTTAAAAACAAAATTTTTATTAATATGCTGTACTACATTATTAAAATCCGGATAACCCTCTACATTAGCAATAAAACAACTATTAAACCCATTTTCTCTTAAAACAAGCTGCAGACAGGAATAACAGGCATTAGCCCAGTGGGTACTGCCATGACCCATTAATATGCTTAATGTATCTTTGGGGAGTATTTTTTTAATTGCAGTTACCATCACATCATAATCATCTGGAATTTCTTCATTTATTCCTTTATAAAATAATACAGGTCTCCCTATTTTTATTTCTTTAAAACTTTTATTATATTTTTGGACTATTCTTGCAATGAATTCATACTCTTCTCCAGGTATTATATGAAGTGGCTGCACAATTACTTTTTCAAAATCCTCATTTTTTAATTTTTCCAGAGCTTCTCCAGGTGTATCTACTATTACTTTATCTCTTGTTTTTAATACGTTTATTATTTTATAAGCCGTAAATGCCCTTCTGATTTCATAATCACTAAATCTTTTTCTTATTTTATCTTCAATAACATCAATTGTAAGTTTTCTTGTACTTTCATAAGTTGTTCCAAAACTAACAACTAAAATTGCCTTTTTCACATAATCACTTCCTAATCTTTATTGCTTTTTAATTCTATAAGCTTATTAATCATACCATCCGTTGTAAATTCATCGCTCATAACCCCAGATATATTGTGATTTTCTAGTTCCTTAAAAGTAATAGGACCTATAGCTACATTGATTTTTTCACGAAGCTTATCCAAGCCTACAATATTTATCATATTTCTCACTGTAGAAGGGCTGGTTAAAAATACAACATCCACCTCATCAAAGGCTTTTTTATTGGATATGTCACCCTGCACCGGTTCATAAATGTAAACTTCGTCTACTATACAACCAAAATCAATTAAACTTTGGGCTACTTTTCTTCTTGAATGTTTTGAACAGGGTATTAATATTCTGTCAGATTTTTTTACTTTCTTCATAAGTTCTTCCGTCAAGTTTTCGCTTACAAATTCTTTAGCCCTGATATCTGCATATATGCCTCTTTCCATTAAAGCCTTTTCCGTAGCAGTGCCGATTACTGCAAATTTCCCTTTTACATTTCTAACATCATACCTTTTTTCTTTTAAATAATTAAAGAATATATTTACGCTATTTACACTGCTCATGACTATAAAATCATAAGTATGGAGTCTATCTAAATACTGTTCCATATTCTCAGTGGTACTTAAAATCTTTATTGCATTAATTTCCGTAACCTCTGCACCTAATTTAAGAAGCTTGTTTCTAACCTCATAAGCCTGTTCTCTGCTCCTTGTAATACATACATTAGTACCAGATAATTTCATTTTATTATACCAATTCAAGGTTTTACTGAAAGATACTACTTCCCCCACCACAATAATACAAGGTGCCTTAAGCTTTTCGTCTTGTGCCTTTTGTGCTATATTTTCCAAATTACCTATTACTATTTTTTGTTTTGAAGTGGTTCCCCTCATTATTACTCCTGCAGGTGTATTCTCACTTTTTCCGTTTTTTATAAGATTTTCAGATATTTCTTCTATATGTTCCATACCCATAAGAAAAATCAAGGTTCCTGATAATTTTGAAATATATTCCCATTGAAGACTTAGTCCCTCTCTGCTCATACCTGTAAAAACATGAAAACTCCTGGCAATTCCCCTATGGGTAACAGGAATTCCTGCATAATTTAAAACAGCTATGGCAGATGTGATCCCAGGAATACTCTCAAAGGAAATTCCCTCCTCACTCAGTCTAATACCCTCTTCTCCTCCTCTTCCAAATACATAAGGATCTCCACCTTTTATTCTTCCTACTGTATGACCTTCCTTTGCAAGCTTAACAAGCATATTGTTTATTTCATTTTGAGATTTATAATGGCATCCTGGTTCTTTTCCACAGTAAAATATTTTACAGTCCTTATTTAAATATTTAAGTAAGCCCTCTCCTGAAAGCCTATCATAGAGTACTACCGTACATTCCTTCAAAACTCTTATTGCCTTTAGTGTAACTAATTCCTCATTTCCAGGTCCTGCACCTATTAAGTATACTTTTCCCATAGTGTTCTTTATCTCCTTTCATTACACACAGCTGCTTATCCGAACGCTACCATTGCTAAACCCCAGCTTCTTCAAAGTGGGGGATAAGCACTACTACGCGCCTGGATAAGTTCTTCTAAGGTTCAGGTGGAGAATAGTATTTCTCATGAGACAAACTCCACCTGAACCTAAGAATCACTTGATGATCTTCTCTCCTAATCTCTCTCCCAAGCTAATATAATCCCACTTACTGCCGCAGATATCTTTTTTTATGAGTTCAGTACCAATTTGAAAAATGCCAGTTATATTAAGAGTTTCACCTTCAATTATAGAATATGCCCCTACAGGCGTATGGCAGTCTCCCCCTAACTTTTTCAAAAAACTTCTTTCTGCTTCAACACCTATTCTTACACCCTCATTATCAATCTTTTTTAAGACACTTGCATATTCACTGCTTTTTAAGGCTTCTACTCCTATTGCTCCCTGAGCAACTGCCGGAACAAACTTGAAAGGATCAAAATATTCCGTTATAACCTCTGTCATATTTAATCTTTTAACTCCCGCTGCTGCAAGCACTATACCATCTAATTTTTGTTCATCCATTTTTCTTATTCTAGTTTCTATATTTCCCCTTACAGGTACTATTTTTATATCATCTCTCAGACTTTTTATTTGAACTGCCCTCCTTTTACTGCTAGTACCTATTACCGCATCTTTAGGAAGCTCCGAAAATTTCATACCTTCACGGGATATAAAAACATCTCTCACATCTTCTCTTACTGGCATTGCAATTATTTCAAATAAATCTAATAACTCATTTGGCATATCTTTCATGCTGTGTACTGCTGCCTCAGCATGCTTTTCCATTAATGCCTTTTCAATATCTTTTACAAAAAGACCTTTCCCTCCAATCTTATCAAGAGATACATTAAGTTTTCTGTCACCTTCTGTTTTTATTAAAACTTTTTCACATTCAATTCCAAAATTTTCAGTTAATAAGTTTATTATATATTCAGTTTGTACTAATGCTAGCCTACTTTTTCTTGTAGCAATTTTAAAACTCAAATTAATACCCCCATCTTCCATTTATTATTTTCAGATACCTAACAAAAAATTTTCTTCATTATTTCCAGACAATACTTTTCTCTTCCCTCTAACTTTTCCTCCTTTAATACTTCTATAAATCTGTTGATGTATACCTTGGAAGTACTTTTAATTAACGTTTCAGCAAGTTCCTCATGATCTTTAGTATTCTTTTTATTTTTAAAAGTTTTAATCCTTTCTCGGTTAACCTCTTCACCAAAATTTTTTATATATTGGATTTCAGGTGAAAGTTCATTTATACTCTGCCATGTGATAAACTTATCTATATGCTCATCTAAAATATATTTATATTTTTCCATCTTTTTTCTTCTCATAATCTTATTGTTATTATCCATGCTGCTTATATCATCAATATCCAGCACCCTGATATTTCTTAGATTTACCACTTCCTTATCTACATCTTTTGGAACCGCTAAATCAAATATAAGTATACTTTTTTGCCCAGGCAGTTCCTCTCTATGTATTATGGTATGAGGCGCTGAGGTACAGCTTACTATGGAATCTACCTCATTGTAAAATTTATTTTTATCTTCAAAATTTATAAATCTTACTTTTTCATCTATGATGCTATTATTTTTAATATTATTTTTATCTCTAACTACTACATAAACTATATCAATTTCATAACTGAGTAAATACTTTAAAACCAACCTTCCTGTTTCTCCAAATCCTATTATCATAAACCTTTTAATGTCTTCCTTTAAAGCTTCCTTAACTACTATAGAAGCAGACGATACAGGTATCTTGTATATTTCACAATACTGTCTGAAATTTTTACTACAGGCTATTCCCTCTTGAAATAATCTCTGCAGCTCGCCTTTTATGGAATTATTTTTCAAGGCTAAAGTATATGCCGTTTTTATTTGGCCAAGAATTTGCTCTTCACCCAGTATTTTTGAATCAAATCCACAAATAACCTCCATAAGATGTGTCACCACATCTTTTCCTTCTTTATAAAATGTATATGAAATTAGGTATTTATCCCAATTGAAATTATAAAATACATAATTAATTAACTCATCATAGGACATTTGAGAATTAATATATATCTCCGTTCTATTGCAGGTACTAATAATTATAATTTCATCAACTATTTCCTTAAATCTTTTAAGATTACTTTCAAATCTTGAAGGTACAATTGAAAATTTTTGTCTGATTTCAATATCATAATTACTTTTTACTCCTATTAGTTGTAGCATGTAATCATCTCCAAATAATATAAATGTTATTATGTACTATCAGTCTAGCGGCTTATAAGGTTCAATATTTGCTGCTTGAAAGGTTCCCATTTCAGTATAAGCCGCAACTGCCATATCAATAAGCTGAAAACCAAGTACTGCACCAGTACCTTCGCCTAGTCTCATGCCAAGCTTTAACATAGGCTCTAAGCCCAGTTCTTTCATAATCTCCTCGCTTCCAGGTTCTGCAGAACCGTGAGATGGGAATATGAACTCTTTTACTTCTGGTTTTATTTTAACTGCAGCAAGGGCTGCTGCAGCAGATATAAAACCATCGATTACTATAGGCATCCTGTATAGTGCAGCTCCTAAAAAACATCCCACAAGACCAGCTATATCAAAACCACCAACTTTTGCAATCACATCTACTGGATCCCAGTGCTTAGGTTTATTTATATCTATACAATGCTCTATAATCCTTATCTTGTTCTTAAAAGCTTCCTTGGTTAATCCTGAACCCACACCTACTACACCTTTTATATTACACCCTGTAAGTACTGCCGCTACTGCACTACTTGTAGTTGTATTACCTATACCCATTTCACCTGTTCCTATTAAATTAACCTTTTCTTCCTTCAAGTCTTCTATTGTTTCAATGCCCACTTCTATAGCCTTTATCGCCTCTTCTCTGCTCATAGCAGGTCCTTTTGCCATATTCCACGTGCTTTTTCTAATCTTTTTATTTATTATTCCCTTTTCAAATATATCATCATCTACACCAATATCTATTACCTTTATATTTGCCCCAGCATGTCTACTAAATACATTAACTCCGGTAAAACCCTTCATGAAATTTTTAGTAACTGTTGATGTAACACTTTTAGGACATGAGCTTACTCCTTCATCTACCACACCATTATCCGCACACATAATAACTACAGTTTTATTTTTAACACTTGGAAATACCTCTCCTGTAATTCCACCAATTTGTTTTACTATTTCTTCTAACCTTCCGAGACTTCCCAGAGGTTTTGTTAAATTGTCCAATCTTTTTTGAATTTTTTCAGTTACTTCTTTGTCTATTCCCCTAATCCCTTTTACTGCATTTTCCAAATTCATAGTTTTCCCCCCTATCCTAATGCATCTTCAAATAATCTTTCATTTTGTATACAATGATAAATTTCATTTTTATCCATTGTCTCAAGTTTATATACCTTATAACTATGAATATTCTGAAGGTTTTTTACAGCCCTGTCTACAGCTTCTAAATCTTCATAAATTATACCAAGTGTATCACCGCTGTGAGCACCTACAATACCAAGTCCTCCTGTTGAAGTCTTGATCTTCATAATCTGCGGCAATACATCATATTTAAGTCTAATCTGATTTCTAAATATACTTTCCGTTGATGCTAAGGCCATATCTGCCAGAGATTTTTTTCTTAATCCATTTTTAAATATTTTAATTAAATCATCTACTGAACTTAAGGGTTTAAGTTCCTTATTATTAAATTCCACAGTGTTTACTATTTTGCTTCCTTCAAAGACTAACATATAAAATTTAATATATTCCCCTATGTTTTCTTTAAATACACCTTTCTTATAATCAAATATAGTCATTGAATTAAATATTATACTGTCTGTAGGCTCAACTTGAATACATGATCTTATTAATTCTTCTTCATTAAATGATCTATTAAAAAGCTTTAAAAGTGCATAATAAGTAGCACAAAGGTCTGCGGTACTGCTTGCAAATCCTTTTCCCTTTGGAATCTCGGAAGTTATAACCATGTCTATATTTTTTTCATAACCCGCATAACTCCATTTTTTAAGGATATTATTCATAAACTCCATACTTTTTGTGTAATTATACTTAAATACTGGACAAATACTTTCAAATAAATTTACTCTAGTAAAAAAATTCACCGGACAGGATATTAATACATCTTTTCCATTAAAATTGCCCTGAATCATTTCACCTATACTCCCCGGATAACTTGCAGCAGCTTTCATATTTCCCCTCTTTTCTGGCTCATCCCAACAACAACTACCACTATTGTGAATTGTAATTTGTGCATTGTGAATTGTGGATTACCTCCACTCCTATGCATAGGGTCATTCCAGATAAATTTAGTTTACTAACTAGAATTTTGCCTCCTGAGAGTTCAACACAGGGTTCACATACAGCCTTCACACCAATATGTTCTTCTACAAATTTACTGCCTTTATACTTATACTGCACCGTTTTTATATCCTCATTGCTAAAGGTCCTAAATTGCGCCCCTAAAAATTCCCCTAGTTCTACAATTGCCTTCTCTTCACTTTTCACACTGGATGAAGCAACTATCTTGACGGCCCTTTCATCTATGTTATGTTCCTTAAGTTTTTCTCTTACTATACCATTCATTGTTTCAGCTGAATAATTTTTTCTGCAGCCAATTCCAATAATGATATTTTTCCTTATGAGCTTAAGTTTAACTGTATTATCATAACCTTTAAGATAATTTAGTTTATTTGTTACATATACAATTCCTCTGGCAATTTCTAAATCAGTTGTATATCCTTTTGGAAGCTGAATAAGATTTTCTTCATCTTCAAAGCCAATATTCTCACCATTTACCATAAGAGCTGAAATACATTTGGCTTCTTTCATATTATCTATTATTAACTTATTTTCTTTTGCAATAATATCTGGGGATTCTAAATTCAAATTATCTGTGGCAGTGGTAATTACAGCTTCTGCATTTATTATCTCTGCTATTTTTTCTGAAAACTCATTGGCACCACCTAAATGTCCACTCAAAAGGCTTATAACATATTTCCCCAGTATGTCAACTACAATAACAGCAGGATCTTCAGTCTTATTTTTTATAAAAGGGGCAATGGCCCTAACGGCTATACCTGTAGAAGAAATAAAGATTATAACATCATAATTTTTTATAAGTTCTTCCGCAAGCTTTGTAATTTTAAAATTTTTAATTTTACTTTTTGAAAATATATTTACCGGTATAACACCATTTATTTTTTCACCAATTATATCACCATATTTATTCAAGCTAATTAGTGCTATATTCATATTCTAATACTCTATGCCTTCTCTTGCAGGTACCCCTTTATCCATATAATGTTTTATATCTTTCATCTCTGTTACAAGATCAGCCCTTTCTAAAATTTCTTTAGGTACATTTCTCCCGGTGAATACAAGTTCCATATTGTCTGGTTTTTTATCAATAAGTTTAATGATTTTTTCTACAGAAAGCAGCCTATTTGAAAGTGTCCCCATAACCTCATCCATTATCAAAATATCACAATCATTATTTTCAAGAGTTTTTAAACAAAACTCATAGGCTTTCTCTACTTCTTTTTTTAGTTCTTCTTTTTCCTCATCATTTAATGTCCAAAAAAAACCTTTTTTCTTTTCAAACCTATATATTTTGAAATTACTTTCTAGTTTTTTTGCACTTTCAATTTCGCCTGATTTAGAAGTTTTTAAAAATTCAACCATATATACCTTAAGGTTATTTCCTACAGCTCTTAATGCCAATCCTAAAGCTGCTGTAGTTTTACCTTTTCCGTTTCCCGTATATACCTGAACAAAACCCTTTTTTAATTTACCCATATTTTTACCTCCTTTTAAATCTGGATTATTTTATAAATAACAAGTCAATATGCTAGCATACCGGCTGGCTGTTTCTTTGAAGATGCCTTAAAATAGCTAACAGCTTTTCATTGGAACTTCTATCTTTTATTGCAAACCTTATAAAGTTTTTATCAAGTCCCCTGAAATTGTCAGCTTTTCTTATAATTACTCCCCTATGAAGACAGTAATCATATACCTGATTTAAGCTTATATTTCTTATCTTACATAATACAAAGTTTGCGTAAGTCAAAAATACTTTTTCTATAAAATATAATTTTCCAAGCTCCTCCACCATAAATTCTCTTTCTTTTTCAATACAGACAATTGAGTCATTAATATAATCCCTATCACTTAAGCAATATTTAGCAGCCACTTCCGCAAAACAGTTAATATTCCAGGGATTCTGCCTAGTCTTTATTTTATTTATAGTGCTGTCATCTTTACTTATGCCATATCCAAATCGTATACCCGGCATTGCAAAAAACTTGGTCATTGCCTTTATTATGAAAAGACTTTTATATTTTTCAATTTCTCTTATAAAACTAAATTCAGGTTTTCCTGTAAATTCTATAAAAGTTTCATCTAAAATAATTGTCTTACCATTTTTTTCACAAAAATCCAGTATAGGCTGAAATTTATTCTTATCAACTACTCCGCCATTTGGATTATTGGGATTTCCAATTATAATGGAATCTACTCCTGTGAGTTTAGACATTATGTCGTTATAATCAATTTCCATATTAGAAGACAAATAAGAAAATTCAATTCTACAGTTCCACCTTTTTGCATCCATTTCATACTCTACATAAGAAGGCACAACAATAAGTATACTTTTAAACAGACTTATTGAAATGTCAATAATTTCAGAAGCACCATTACCTAAAACAATATTTACATTTTCCTGGCCAATATATTCTTTTATATACTTTATCAAATTTCTATAGTGAATATCAGGATAAACCACTGCATTTTTTAAAGCTTCTTGTATATTTTTCGAAAAAACTCTAGGAAGTCCAAGAGGATTAATATTAGAACTATAATCTAACAATTTCCTTTGTTTAAAAACTCCATCAGTATAAATATCTCCTCCATGAAGCATTCTATATCCCCCTTTCACAGCAGCCTTAAAGCTGCAATCATTTTTTTGTCCACCTGGCGGCCTCCATGGCATAATAAGTTATTATTATATCTGCACCTGCCCTTTTAATTGATGTAAGCATCTCAAGTACTATGGACCTTTCATCTATAACTCCAATAGATGCTGCGGCCTTAACCATGGCAAACTCTCCGCTTACGCTATAGGCTGCTATGGTATGATTAAATTTATCTCGTGCCATCCTTATTACATCAAGATAAGATAAAGCCGGCTTTACCATAACTATGTCAGCCCCTTCAGCAATATCTTCTTCAATTTCAAGCATTGCCTCTCTGCCATTGGCTGGATCCATCTGATAGCCTTTCCTGTCTCCAAATTGCGGACATGAATCCGCAGCTTCCCTAAATGGTCCATAAAAGGCCGAAGCATATTTTGCACTATATGCCATAATACTTACATCTTTATATCCATTGCCATCTAATATATTTCTAATTGCTTCTACCCTTCCATCCATCATATCTGAAGGTGCCACCATATCAGCTCCTGCCTGTGCATGGGAAAGTGCTATTTTTGCTATGTATTTTAATGTTTCATCATTATCTACATTATTATCTACAACTATGCCGCAGTGCCCATGGCTTGTATATTCACACATACATACATCTGTAATAACCCAAAGCTTAGGTGCAATTTCCTTTATTCTTCTCACTGCTTTTTGAACTATGCCCTCACAGTCATAAGCAGCACTGCCTATATCATCTTTATAATCTGGAATTCCAAAAATCATTATACCTTTCACACCTGATTGAACTATGTCATCAATCAATTCAGTAAGCCTATCCACAGACCAGTGAAAATTATCTGGAAGAGATTTTATTTCTTTTTTTATATTTTCTCCTTCCACAACAAATAAAGGATAAATAAAGTCTTCTGGATTTAATTCTGTTTCTCTTACAATACTTCTTATTGTAGGATTTTTTCTAAGTCTTCTATGTCTACTAAACATTCTATTACCTCCATTTTGTGTTATTTGTCTTAATCATCATTTCAAAAAGCTCCTGTTTGTTTTTTGGTATTTTGCTGCGAGAACTTATTTGTCCATTTCTATATAAGTACTCAAAAACTTCAAGAACCAGAGGCTTCTCAAGATAACATTCATTTATTAAATCATTATCAGAAAAAATCTCATAAGGTGTTCCCGCTCTAACTATTTCCCCATTTTTCATAACAAAAATATAATCCGACCAGGAATATGCCAGCTCTACATCATGGGTTGATAAAATAACAGTAATACCCTTTTCATTAATATCATTAAATATATCAATAATCTGCCTTGCATGTTTAGGATCAAGGCTTGAAGTAGGTTCATCAAATACTATTACCTCTGGATTCATAACAAGTATATCTGCAATTGACACCCTTTTCTTCTGTCCATAACTTAAAAAATGCACAGCCTTATCTCTATAGTCATACATGCCTATATTCTCCAGAGCCATATCCACCCTTTCTCTCACCTCAGCTTCACTGAGTTTTAAATTTACAGCTCCAAAAGAAACTTCCTGATATACACTTGCTGAAAATAGTTGATTTTCCGGATCTTGAAAAACTATTCCGATATTTTTTCTTAATTCCATCAAGGATTTTTGATTATATTTCATCTCAGTTCCCTTATATACCATACTGCCTTTAGTTGGTTTTAAAACACCATTAAAATTTAAAAATAGCGTGGATTTTCCAGAACCATTAACTCCGATAAATGATATTTTTTTCCCTTTTTCTATTTTTAAGTTTATATTATTCAATGCTTTAGTTCCATCTGGATACTGAAAGCTTAAATTCTTTACCTCAAGTATATATTTATTCATTATAGAATTCCCCCAAAAATGCTTTTACCAAAAGTTATAAGTATGAACACTATTTGTATAATAATCATCAATAAAATGTTTTTATATGAAATTTCATAACTATTTTCTATTAAATTTATTTCACCATCATAGCACCTGGATTCCATGGCAGTATAAATATCCTGTGACCTTTTATGTGAACTTATAAACAGGCAGGTAACCAATTTTCCTAATGAATTATACCCGGTTTTAATTGTTGAATATCCAAGCCTTGAATTTTGCGAAATAAAAATCATATTGGCTGTATCTAAAAGTACAAAAATAAATCTGTATATAAGTCCCATCAGTTCAACAAATAATTTAGGTACTCTCATCTTTCTAAGTACCATCAAAACCTCAAAAATAGGAGTTGACAGAGTAAGAAAATATAAACAGGAAACCGAGGCAAGTGCCTTAAAAAATATTTTTGAAGACATCAAAATACTATCTTTTGTACAGCCAAGTGTAACATTTAATATACTAAAACTGAACAATATATCATTAGTATTTCCAATTATGTTTATTGCAATGGTAACAGTTCCAATAACCAAAAATACTAGTGGAACTGACATTAATTTTATATAGGATACAATGGGTATTTTCCCTTTGAAAACAGTTATGATACCCATAAAAAATATTACCATTATTGAATATACTATGTTATCTAGAAGTATACAAAGTATCATAGTTAAAATAGAAAATACAAACTTCTCCACAGGATTAACATTTCTTAACTGAGATACATATGCCAGTTTATCTATAGAAATCATGATTTTTCACTTTCATCCTTTTTTGATTTGCCCTTTAAGTATCCGAAATAATAACACACAATCCCTGAGCCCACAGCAGCCTGTAATGAAAATAAGAGACTTTCTATTTCAGCACTTGGCGGCTGCCAGATGGAAGAAAACCACGGCTTATAACTTTTATCAATCTGTGTAATTGCCTTTTCAGCCTTGTCATCAGAACCTGCAAACTTGGCATTTTTTAAAAATATTAGAGGAATAACCGCAATAACTATTACAAGAAAACACAATATCAAATTTTTCTTAAACACACTGTTGTTTTTACTTTTGCCTTCTATATTCATTCTTATTATGCCTCCTTTGATATAACATTTAACTGTATAAGTTCTTCTTTGTCGTAATTATTTAAAAGATTGAAAACCACAACAGTCAGTATTCCCTCACTTATGGCAAGGGGAATCTGGGTTACTGCAAATATACCCATAAACTTTATCATAGAGGCCAAAACTCCACCGGTGGCATCAGGAAAGGCCAGCGCAAGTTCAATTGAAGTTGTAATATAAGTCATTAAGTCTCCAAGCATTGCTGCTGTAAATACCGCTGCAGATGATGACACATTTCTCTTCTTTAAAAGCTTGTACAGAAAATAAGATACTAAAGGTCCAACTATTCCCATGGAAAAAGTATTAGCGCCAAGAGTTGTGATTCCTCCATGCGCAAGAAGAAGTGCTTGAAATATAAGAACTATGACACCTAATACGCTCATAATCGCCGGCCCAAAAAGTATGGCTCCAAGTCCTACTCCCGTGGGATGTGAACAGCTTCCTGTCACTGATGGAATTTTTAAAGCAGAAAGCACAAATGCAAATGCACCTGACATTGCTATTAACATCTTTATTTTAGGATTTAATTTTATCTTTTCTTTTATGGAAAACAAGCCTATAACTATAAAAGGTATGCATATAGCCCCCCATGCTATACACCATTTTGCCGGAAGAAATCCTTCCATAATGTGCATTGCAGATACACTTTTAGGAATAAACAATAATCCAAGAAAAATCCCCAATGAAATCTGATATTTTTTTGACATAAGAACACCTCATCACTTAATATTTTTTATATAAATTTTAATATCAGGTTGTTTCTTCAAACTTATAAAAAACCTTTTAACAAAGCGTTAAAAGGTCATAAATGGATATATTGTTCTATACATTCCATAATGCTATTTCCTCCTATCACTCGTAGAAAAAAATATTACACAAATATAGGCAAGTATCCTGACTTGAAAATCTACATCTAAGTACGCCTTCCCAGTTTCCCAGTGGCTAAGGTACTTAAACTCATTTCTTACAGTGGCGTGACCGTTCAGGAATTGAACCTGATTCCTCTTTAATTAATCGCTTAATGATTAAACCTATATTTTTTAATATTAAATTTTACTTATATTGCTTCATGAATAGATAATTTCATATTTCATATATAGTACCATAAATTGATACTTATATGTATGTGCTTATGTGACAAATTTTATTATTAGTAAATTACAACTGATATTAATAATTTATCAATTTTTACGATGTTTTTTATGGCTATTATTAAATAACAAAACTTTAACATTTATTCACTCGGTTAATAGCCAGGATATTCGTCGCTTTTACCTACCCCCAAGAAACATATATTTCACATCTGTTATTAGAAACATTACTTTTAAAATTAATTTTGCATAACAGATTGTGAAGCTCGTTTCTCTTTTACAATTTTAACGCCTATAAATATAAATTATAAAATTTTCCTAATTATAGTTCATTATACAACATTTCTATTATTCTAGCAAATATAATTTAAAAAGTATATCTTTTACTTCATGAAACATGAAGATTGTTTCTTTTTTCAAGTATTCTATCACAAGCTTTTATTATGTCATTTTGATTTAATTCATCTTTTTTATTTACTGCAACAAAAAGACAGGCATCTATAACCGCATTTTTTATATCTCTTCCACAAAAATCCGTAAATTTTTCTGCCAGTTCTTTAGTGTTTACATCATAACTTTTAGGTATGCTGGGCAGTAGGTGTACCTCCCAAATTTTCTCTCTGCATTCTTCATCCGGCATGGTAAAATTAATGTTTTTAACTCTTGTTTCAAAAGCATAATCATAATTTTTTACCAAATTAGTAGCAAATATTACTACACCCTTAAATTTTTCAAGACAGATAAGCAGTTGACTTCTCATGGAATTTATAGCTTGTTCTGAGCCTTGAGTTACATGTGTAAGTCTCTTAGATAACATTGAGTCAGCTTCATCAATAAATAATACAGCATCATTTTTTTGGGCTGCCATAAATAAAGCTTCCACATTTTTAGGGCCTTCACCATGATATTTACTTTCTATCTGTGCATAACTAGCTATTAATATTTTTTTGTCCAGCTTATTTGCTATGGCATGAGCAGCCATAGTTTTACCTGTTCCAGGAGGTCCATAAAAATTCAAAGCAGATCGTGGATGAGGCTCGAAGGTTCTTAAACCCCAAGTATCAAAAACTAAGGTTTCATTTTCTATAATACTTAAGGAAATTTCAAGTTCCTCTAAAACATTTTTAGTTAAAATCAAGTTTTTAAAATCCCATTTTGGCTCTTTGACTTCATAGCGTTCTGCCCTTTTCTCAAAGTTAAACTCATTGTTATTTTCATTTCTAAGAGACATTTCTACTCCTCCTATATTTTATTGAATTCTAAATATTTCTAGCTAAACAGCTCTGGTTCATATGGATACTTGCCATATTTTATTGCCGCTTTACGCAAAGCATGAACATTTTCAGGAGGCGTATCAATTGGAAAACCACATCCTAACGCAAGTACATAGCCTTTAGGATTGTCATAGGCTTTTCTAAGACATTCTTTAGCATCTCTCTCCACATCCTCTGGTGTTCCTAAATACATAGTTTCCGTAGGTTTTACATTGCCAATCAACACTACTCTGTCTCCTACAATCTTCTTTGCCTCTTCCAGATCTATAACATCATCAAGGCTCAATGATTCTGCACCCGTATCTGCCATCAGTGTCCAAACTTTTTTGGTATTTCCGCAGATATGAAGGTACGGAGCTCCCTTGCCTGAAGCTTTAATAGAATCAACTATTTCTCTTAAATATGGAAGGGTAAACTCCCTGAACATATTCTGACTTATTAAGCTTCCGGAAGCGGATGGTTCTGCTATACCCATACTTACATCAAGTTTTGCAGCTTCTTTTATAAATGCAATTGTGGTATCAGTTACAAGGCGAAGGATTCTATGGGCAAATTCAGGATTTTTTCTTGTATCACGCAAAAATTTTTCTATTCTCATAAGATTTCCAGCGGAGGTAAATGGTCCAGGCACTTCCACTGAAACTGGTATTTCTTTTCCAAATTCATCTACAAGCTTTTCTGCAGTCTCCAGCACAAATGGAAACCTTCCTGCTTTTGCAGGATGAGGTACACTTAATTCTTCCAAATCAGAATCATCCTTTATTGCATATTCTGAAACATAAGGAGCACCATGATCAGGAAAAACAAGTTTACTTCCTAATGCTTCAGCAATTCCTGCAAGCCCTGGACTAACTCCTGTTGATTCTATTCCATATTTTTCATTTGCTGCTAATTGCCCTTCAACAACCTTTTCCGGGAAAAAATGAAGATCAGATACTTTTACACCTATTATAGTTGCAGCATGATCACCTATAAAAATATTACAAGGTACTCTGTCAAAAGGCTTACCATTAATCATAGCTTCAATTCTTTCTTTTGGAGTCATTTCATCCTTTAATAAAAATTCACTCATATTTTCACTTTCTCCTTACCTTTAAAAAGATAAACATTTAACAAAAATCTTATCAAAATTCTCACCATTTGATAATTCAACTACTTTAATTGTTTTTACTGTATCTTCCATTTCTTTTCTGTATTTTTTATTTAATAAAAATGCACGCCCTCCAGATTTAGATGTATTACCGACAAAATCTATCTTATCTTCAAACTCCTTTGGTAATAAGCCTATATTTATGAGGCTTTTTGCTCTTAGATGATAGCCAAATGATCCGGCTATTTGTATTTTATCAACTTCATCTGACTGTACTTCTTTACTTTTCATAAGAAATTCTATTCCCGATCTTACTGCACCTTTTGCCAGTTGAACCTGTCTTATATCTTTTTGGGTGAGAAATACGCCTTTTGCTATTTCAAAAGCAATTTTTCCATCTAACTTTATCAGCCTTTTCTTCAATACCTCTGGCAAATTGGATTTTTCAGGTGATACAAACCTGCCATTTTTACCAATAACTCCGCTAGAAACCAGCTCTCCAACAATATCTAAAAGGCCGCTGCCGCAAATTCCAATAGGTTCTCCATCTTCAATGGTTCTGATTTCTATAGAGCCATCTTCTTCTATATTAAAATATTCTACAGCACCTCTTTCAGCTCTCATACCATAAGTAATATTCATACCTTCAAAAGCTGGACCTGCTGCAGTGGATGTGGAGGATAATTCACCATCTCGTCCTATTACCATCTCTCCATTTGTTCCAATATCTACAAATAGCGTAGTACCTTTTCTATCTTGAAGCCTGGTAGCTAATATACCAGACGTTATATCTGGTCCTACATATGCTGAAATAATAGGTGGTAAATATATCAGTCCATTATCTGATATATTCAATTTATGATCTTTAGCATCTAAATAACTTCCTCCCACCACTTTTGGAATATAGGGGTATTTACCCAAAGAATATGGGTTCACATTAGCTGCAAGATGAATCATACATGTATTACCGCTAAAAACCGCTTCATAAATATACTTTCTATCTATTTCAGTTTTTTTTGTAATTTTTTCTATCATGCCATTTAATTCTTTGCTTATTTCAGAGTACATTATATCTAAGCCTTTTTCATCAGAGGCAAATTTTATCCTGGATAAAACGTCCTGGGCATGTAAACTTTGTGGATTTAATGCAGAAACTGAATCAATTTCTTTACCTGTGTTAATATCAACCAGTGATGTAACTAATGTTGTAGTTCCAATATCCACAACCAATCCATAGTTCAATGCTGTAGTATCCCCTTCTTCTTCTCCTATTATTTGTTCTCCTGCATATATAAAAGTCTTTCCTGTATCTTTATATTCTTTTTTAATAAAACTATCTACTTCTATATTAAAACTTTCACCGTGATTTAATATTTTTAGGGTCTTATTTAAATTCTCTGATACCACCTGTACATCTATATCTGCCATTACCCTGGCCTGGCAGGACAATACAAAACCCTGGGACTTCTCCTCCTCTGATAAATGATGCTTACCTTCCTGCACTATGTCCTGTAAATTATCACTAACAACTTTTACCTTACATTTACCACATACACCTACTGCATTACAAGGAGACTCTATAATAACTCCGGCTTCCCTTGCCGCCTCTAAAATTGTAGTTCCTTTTTCCACGTCAATTGATTTATTATTTGTAACAAAATTTACTTTTACCATAAATTATGACTCCTTTACCACTTTTGTCATTGATACTATATTCTTTAACGGGGTTGATGTACTAAGTCCGCAAGCTGGTGATATAATGTTAATGCCCTCTTTTACAAGCCTATCTGTTTGATTGACAACTTTTTGCTCATCTCCAAACTCTAAAAGAATTGTACTAAGATTTCCCATGGTAGTAAGCTCAGGGTACTCTTCCTTCAATGCCTTTAAATTGATAAATGCATCTGTACTTATGGCATCAGACCTGATTTCTGGAATATACTTCATTACAGCATTCATTTTTCCACATATATGCACAATAACTGGTGTATTCATTGCATGTATTGCATCAACAACTTTATTTATATATCTAACTGCATATTCTTTAAACATCTTTGGTCCCAGTATCTCTCCAGTTGCAGTTGGATCAGCAATAGAAATTACACTTGCCCCATTTTCTATCATTAATTTTGCCAGTTCTATAATATGATTGCTTGCATAATCAATTACCTTATGGGCATCGTTTGCCTTTTTCCTTAACTCCTTTAAAAAAGAAATAGGATCTACAATTGATGCTGACGCACTGACTGGTCCTGTGAGACTCCCTATTACAGGTACATCTGAATACTTTCTTGAAAGTGCGCAGGTAGCTTCAATTATTGAATTAACCCTGAGATTCTTCTCCATTGCACCCAATTCTTTAAATATTACATCTGATACAGAAGAAAATACCTCTTTCTGTATTTTGGGTTCACAGGAAAGAGTTCCATAGTTTATTTCACTCCCCAATACTTCCGCTTCAACAGTCATACAAAATGGTATGCCAAAATTTTCGAAACCAGTATTCTCATGTACATCACTTGCAATTTCAGCCATTAGTTTGCCATCATGGTGACCTTCTGGAAGCTTATGTCCAGTTTTATTCATTACCTCTACAATAGCTGAGTTCATCATTCCTCCTGGACAAATTACAGGCGGTCTATCTGTGGTCTCCTTTTTAAATGTACGAATTATACGTTCTTTTGGACTTAAATCATTCATAATAAATATCTCTCCTTCTGCTTTGTATATTAGCAATCACTTTGCACTAATCCCAAAGCCTTCTTCAGTAATAACTCCCAAAGGGTCTATATTTATAAAATTTTTATCATCCCAAGGTCCTCTTACGATCTTTTTAATGAAATCAATTCTCCCTTTAATTTCCTCATATTTAACATTGAGCAAGCTGGCTATTTGTTTTGATTGTAATACTTCTTCATCTTGAGAAGGACGATCTGTGTGTATGAATAAAACTTTTTTATAACTATCATACATTCTGTTCAATACGCTTAATGCCTTTTTTTCACCATATTTTTCAAGAATACGATGGTGATCAGAAAGTATTGATTTCTCTGTAATCATCCACCCACAAGTTAAATAAAATATTCCCTTTTCTTTTTCAAAATCACACACATAACCCTTATCTGGAGCAAGAAATACAGAAATACAATCATGAACCCTTGGTATTGTAAGTGCACAATTAGTTGCCTTTAAGTCCCTGGCAGCACCTCCGCACAAACCAAAAGCCAAAATAATTCTGCTATAACCTAAAGATTTATCAATAATATTTTGAAGTTCCCTGCCAAGCTTCTTAGGATAAAGATGATAATCCATAGATATAAACTCAAATTCTTCATGGGGTAATGGCTCTATTGATAATATTTCTTCTTTCATAACCTCACAAGCTATTACTTTTATCTTCATCATTATATCTCCCTGCTATTTCACATAACTAAACTTCAATTCAACAAACTATTATAGCTAATGATATAACTACTAATTTTCAAACCAAATATATTTTTAGAAAAGACTTATCAAATTTTCTTTATTTAAATTAACTCCTATTACACACACCTGTCCAGTATAGTCAGGTTCTGTGTCTCTTATTTCAAATTCATTTGGTACAAAATCAAACTCAACCCAATGATTTCTATCTGTCTGTACTATTCCTTTTGCTCTCAATACTTTGCCGTATAACTGTTCATTTTTAAAATTACTAAATATATATTTTAAAGTTTCTACTGAAAATAATTTAGGTGTTTCAATTCCCCAGCTGCTAAATATATTTGGGGCTGAATTTTTTCTTATGGTTTTAAATTTTGTTTCTACCTTTGGCCTTTTAATTATATTTACTTTTCTAAATAAATCCTTCTCACCATCCTTTTCTCCAACTTTAACGATACTATCTCCTGTTAAATCATCCCAAGGCGTGGTTATAATATTTGCCCTTTTGTTGAGCTCTCTTATTTTTGAAACTACACTCTGTAATTTTTTATAATCAACATTTTGTGTCCTGCTTAACACAATTGTATTGGCATAAATAATTTGATCTTTATAAAATTCACTGAAAAAATCAATAAAATCTTCATACATTGTAATATCAACAACTGTAATTATCATATTAAGAAGCACTTCATTATTTGCCTCAAGTTTTTTTACAATTTTAACTATTTCAGAAAGTTTGCCTACTCCCGAAGGTTCAATAATAATTCTTTTTGCTTCCTGTGAACTAATAATTTCTTGAAGTGCATTATTAAAATCATTAAGGATTGAACAGCAAATACATCCAGCATTTATTTCTTTAACTTTCACATCACACTTCTGTAAAAATTTATCATCAATACTAACTTCACCAAACTCATTTTCAACAACAATAACTTTCTCAGTATAGAAATTTTCATTTATTAACTTTTTTATTAATTTGGTCTTACCTGCACCTAAAAAGCCTGAAAAAATATCAATTTTTATTTTCATTGTCTCACTTCCTAAAATTACTGATAATCGCTGCAGAATTATATGTAAAATACTGGATAGTTGTTTGAAGATGTCTAATTCAGATTTTTTAAGACCTGAATTAGACCTAAATATGTTCCTATATATTAGTTACTCTATCTCCCATATCTTCTAGATGCTTCAACCATTGCTGCTGCACTAAGTAGGTTTCCATTAGGAGGGAATTCACAGCCTGTAGAAAGAATAAATCCAGCTTCATTTTTTCTGAATAAATCAATTTGATTTTTGCAGTCTTCTAATATTTCATCAGCAGACATAACCAATCCTGTATCAGCAGGATCTGAATATCCAATAGTAACTACTTTCTTTCCCCAAGTTTTAGCATGCTCTTCCCAGGTTTTAGATCCGTGGGCAGGATGTGCTACAGATATTGCCACAGGATCTGACCATTTTATTACCTCTTCAAAATACACTCCGTCTCCGCAATTGTGTATTGATACTGCTGCACCTGTCTCACGAATGGCATCAGCAATACGTTTAAGATATGGGCCCTCAAATTTTTCCCATGTTGTATTTCTAAGTACCGTTCCTGAAGAATACAAAGGATCTATACATACTGAATGAGCTCCTGCCTCTGCTTGAGCTTTAGCATATTCTACAAGTACATCAGTTATAATATCTACTGCTTCCAGAACCTCTTCAGGATGCTTAATAAGATCTACAAACAAATTTTTGTGTCCTCTCATTTGAGACAATACACCTAACGGACCATATACAAATCCAAGGATGGCCACTTCATTTCCCTTTGCCTTTGAAAGACCTTTTATTGTATCAACAACTTGTTTCATACGCCTTGTTTCTCTAGGATTTATTTTTTTAACTTTATTATATTCATCAACAGTGGCAATTAATTGATTATTAAAATCGGGATACGCCGTACTATGCTTTGGGAAAATCAATTCTTGTCCAAAATCAGCAGCCTCTACTGAGAGATCCACAAGTAATAAAAATGCATCATGTCCTATCAATTCCTGAGCTGCCAATAAACTTTTAGTTGCTATTTCTGCATCATTAGACCATTTATCATATCTTGTACCTGTAACCCTGTATGAAGCACCACAAACTAGTGGTACAGCCGGAACCCTATCTGCTTTTTTATGCTGCAGAGTAAGAACAACCCTTTCAAGTGAAGTTAATTCATCTTTTTTTTGTATCAGTGACATACCCTTTACCTCCTTTTTATTTAAACTATTCTTCAATTAAAATACTCTCTAGCTCTTTGTCTCCAATCAATCTTTTTGCAAGTGTCACAGCTTCTGCAGCATTTATGGAGTATCCATCAGCCCCAATCTTATCTGCATATCCTTGAGATACGGGACCTCCTCCTATCATAACTTTGAAATTCTCTCTTATATTTTCTTTATTGAGAAGCTCTATGACTTCATTCATTCCTTCCATTGTAGTAGTCATCAAAGTAGAAAGTACTATAATTTCAGCATTCTCTTCCTTTGCCTTTTCCACAAAGGTTGAAGGTGGAACATCTCTTCCAAGATCAATAATGTCAAAACCCGCAGTTTCAAGCATAATCTTTACAAGATTTTTTCCTATATCATGGGTATCCCCTTCAACTACACCTATAACTACTTTGTGTTTTATCTCATCATCTTTAGCTTTTATATGGGGCTTTAACACATCCAAACCTGCATACATTGCATCAGAGCACAACAAAAGTTCGGGAACAAAATATTCTTCCTCTTCAAAAAGTTTTCCTGCCTCATCCATACCTGCTGACAACCCTTTATCTATGGCCTCATATGCATCCAATTTTTCAGAAATAACCTGGTTAGAAATATTTACTGCTTCCTCCTCATCCATATTCAATACAGAATCTGCTAACTTTCTATATAATTCATCTCTATTAACTGACATTTTTTAACCTCCATTTTATCATTTATACTTGCTATGTTTTTTGTATACACTTCTTTAATCACAACATATCAAAGTGATTCTTAGATTCAGTTGGCACTATAATTCAATTTTTCGATTATTATATGATATTTTCCAGAATTAGAATATTTTTCTGAAAAAGGGCAACACATTCTAGACATTGTTTTAAAATACTTATGCATAAGTACATATTAATTTTATTTATAGACGTCTTTTTAGATTGTTATAAGTCATAATTAGAAAAATAAAAAAACTCCCGCCTCAATACAGAGGCAGAAGTTAACTTCCACGGTTCCACTCTGTTTATTATGTATTAAAAACAAAGTACATAATAACTCATAAATATTGGTACAATAATACCTCAACGCTTTAACGGGCGTACCCACTGAAGTCTACTAACATTTCAATTCAGAACTCCGAGACGCACTTCAATCAATTTCCACTCAAAATCTCTTACACCCAATGGAGATTTCTCTCTGACAGCTTCCATGAATTTACTTCTTCTCATCTTCGCTTTTATTACTATTCCTATTTATTAACTTTGATTTAATGTTATTATATGCACTATTTTCTAATATGTCAATAAAAAAATAATATTTTTTCAATTAAATAAAGGTGTAGTTATTATTTAGCTCAAGTTTCCACACGCAGGAGTCTTCCACCATTTTATTACTACAATTCATGCATTTATGTCCTAAAATCTTAACATTTTTTTCATCCAATAAACTGCAAATAGCTTCTCCATATTTAATGTCCTTTTTTATTTTTATAGGACTTGATTCACAGAAACCTGATTTTTCAAAAGGTAAAGAAGTCCTTGCACAAAGATGTATTATAGAGTTATCAATATAGTCCTCTAAACTTTTTATAAGACTATAAGATATCTCGCCACTGAATTTTTTATAAATTTTAGGACCTATAATATCAATATCACCGCTGGGATCTGCATAGGATATTATTCTGGCACCTCTTTCTAAAGCTTTAATGATATATTTTCTAATACTATTTTGTATAGTTAAAAGTGCATTATAAATAATATCACCTTGTCGTCTTAATCCCCTGTAAATAGCTAAGTTATCTATTAACAAAGTCAATATAGTAAAGGGAGCTTCTACATTAAGTGCCACAATATTTCCCTTTTTACTCAATATTTCAATACAATCCAGTATTTCTTTTATCCTACCCTTATCCGTATCAAATTCATGGACATCTGAAAGCTCTTCAATTTTAGCATACTTAAAACCATCTATTAAAATTCCATTGCTATCTTCATCTAACCTCACCTTGGCACCAAAAGCTTCTGCTTCCGCAGTTACAGAAAAGGGTATGTAGCAGATACAATTTTTATCAACTTCCTTTATTTTTTCAGAAACAACAGCCATATAATCTTTTTTAAAATGTGCATCTCCAAAATGTATGTCTGTTTTATCTAAAATTGCTGTTGGAATTTGTTCTATACTTTCACCTTTACATATGGAGTCAATATCAAAATTCATTATTTATCCCACCCCTTTCACTTTTAATTAATCCTCATATCCCACTAGACTTTTAGCAAGTCTAACTGCTTCTACAGCATTTGCAGAATATCCATCAGCTTTAATTTTATCTGCAAAATCTTGAGATATACAGCCACCGCCAACCATAACCTTGAAATTTCCTCTGTCATTTTGTTCTTCCAAAATGCCAATAACCTCTTCCATACGTTTCATAGTAGTTGTCATCAAATTAGACACTGCTATAATATCTGCATTTATTCTTTTAGCCTCTTCATAGAATTTTATTGGAGGAACGTCCCTGCCTATATCCAGTACCTCAAATCCTGCTGCATCCAACATAAGTTTTACAAGAGTTTTTCCTATGTCATGGGTATCTCCTTCAACTACACCTATAACTATTTTATATTTACTGCTTTTATTTGATTTATTTAAGTACGGTTCCAAAACATCAATCCCGGCATACATGGCATCTGAACACATAAGAAGTTCTGTAACAAAATACTCCTCTTCTTCAAAAAGAACTCCAGCTCTCTCCATTCCTTGGGAAAGCCCTTCTGTTATAGCCTCATAAGCATCTAGTTTTTCTTCAATCACTTGATTTGACAGTAAAATTACAGTATCCTCGTCCATCTCAACCACTGCATCTGATATTTTCTTGAAAAGCTCATGTTTTTTAATTGACACTTATGTCCTCCTCTCCATGTTATTATCCAAATTGTAGTCATTCTCTAATAACTGAATAATATCTTAATTTCTATGATAATACAAATAAATATTTCTGTATATGTTTCCATTCTACAAACTTTATTGTTACAAAATTATTAGTACAAAACTTATAACCCTGAACCCCATTTTTGTGTCATTACAGTTGAAGAATATTTTTCTAATTTCCAATCTGGAATACCACATTTGCCACAGGCACAAAAAGCCCACTTATTTCTAAGCCATCTGGCTGCCCTACTCTTTTTAGAACTCCACACCTGAAACTCCATGTTACAGTGGGTAACTATTTTGCAGCGATTGCCCTGGATTTCTATGGACTTAATTCCATGAAGTACACCTGATCGTGAAGGCCAAAGCTTGATTTTTTCAATCAACTTAAAAAAGTTTACATTTTTTCTATAATATTTTTTCTTTTTATTTTGTTTGGTTTCAGTACTTATTTGCGTGTTTTTTATAGTATTCACTTTTAAAACCCCTTTCAGAATTTTCACTTTAAAAATTTATATACTCATATTAGGATAAAGCATGAAATAGCATTGTTACTACACCCAATTCCAGCACATCATGTATTAATCGATCTTTGATTATTGGCATACAGTCTTTTTCCAATCCTAGCGGTATACCTGGAGCCGATATTAGTGTGCTTTCACTTATATATTGTTTCATAATAATATTTTTTGCAGGAGTAGCGTCAAATATCAAATTATTATTTTTCAAAGAAGTATGAAATTCCGTCAATATTTCAACTTCTGGAAATAAATCTCTTAGTCTTTCAGCCTTTTGTCTCAAGATATCATATACTAAAACTTTAGCTCCATGAGCTGTCATAAAGGATGCTGCCCCAATCCCCACAGGACCTGCACCAATTAGTAATACAGTCTTATTTCTTAATCCTCCTGACATCAAATCTAGTGCAGCCGCATAACCTCTTCCTGTATCGAAACTATTGTCAGCTATATTATAATTACAAGTATTGATTGCAATAAATTTGTCATCATCCGCAATAAAAATAATTTTTGCATGTCTTTTATAAGCTTCTTCTAAACCTTGTACATCACTATTATCTGTAATAAAAGCTTTGAATCCTGTAATTTCTATAATATTTTTAATAGTCTCGGAAAATCCATCTATAATTCCATTACCACTAGTAATTGGCACAATTGCAATTAAATCATTTTTTATATAATCCTCATAACTCTCTTTTTCCCAGTCAACGGCGTACATTGCTACTTCTGCTAAGGATTTTCCTAACTTATTAAACATAGATTTGTTGTATTTACATAAATTTTCTGAAATTCCTGAAATATCATTTGATTTAAGTAACGTCATTTTGTACATCATCTCCACTTCAATTATAGTTACAAGCACATATTTCTTTTCACCTAAGTGGTAAAGAATGTTTATAGCTTAAAATATCCACTTTTTGTTTAATATTATTTATGACTTCACACCTTTTACGCCATGCCTCTTTGGGATTTTTTCCATTTATTATTAGAGTAGCCACCCACTCTTCTTTATCTGATTCATAATTTGAAATTGCCTCATCTGCTCCAAAAAAGTCCCTATAAAATTTTAAATGACCGGCTTTACCCATAATATGTTCACCACATACCTTAACCTCACCCTTGTCAACTTTTATATGCTCATATACTGTACCTCTTTTTTCATTTACTACAAAAGAATTGAATCTTTGATGATTTGAATAAACATACCAGAGACATTCCATCAAATTAATACCTGTAGAATTGTACACTGCCGTTGGTGTTTGGCTTGGCAATCGTGCATCTATCTCCAAAACCTTCATTTTGCCTTTATGCAGGATTACCTCTACATCAAATACTCCTGTTATATTAAGTTCTCTGGCAATTTTAACAGAAATCTCCTCAAACTCTTCTATTTTTCTTTTATCCAATTTAGCAGGGGCTAAGACTCTTTTACAATCATATACTTCATCCATTTCCAATTCCGTAACTTGAAGTACACGGTAATTACCTTCATATCCTATCACTTCCAGAGAATAAGATGGTCCTTCTAAAAACTCCTGTATAACTAAATCATGAAAATCCTCACCTGATTTAATAAATTGATTAAATTGTGTTTCATTTTCTACTTTATGTACACCTTCACTTCCACTGGCCCCTGAAGGTTTTACAACAACAGGAAAATCAGTATAAGGCCAAACCGTTGGAACAGGTATACTAAGTTTATCGAACAACTTGTCCGATATAATTTTAGATGATGATATGGAATATGCATTGCCATCATAAACAATAGGTATGCCGGCTTCCAATGCATATTCATTTAAGGCATCTAAAACCAATTTATTTTCTAGTGCCGGAATAATAAATTGTATATTTTTCAATACCCTACTAAGTTTTGTTTTTTCCAACACATCAAGCTTATAAAAATAATCACAAAGTAAAACCGCCGGTGCATCTAAATCTTTATCTATTAAGACAACTTCCCATCCAGCTTTTTTTGATAAATATACAGCTTCAACTCCTTGAAGTCTTCCGCCTATCACTGCAACCCTCATAATTTCCCCTCCTAAAATATATAGCACTAATGCTTCTTTGCTTTATCTACCCACTGCATGTACTCTTCTTTTGTAGCTCCAATTAAACCACTTTCTCTTAAAATAGGAATTACACCTTTAACAGTTCTATTGCCATCATCAATATTCAATGTGCTCTGTGAAACACCTACTAGTCCTCCTTTAGGTGGAATTATAGAAGTTACAACATTAGCACCCGCCTCCAATCTTTCTTTTAATCCTATAATACCTTCAACGTCAAGGGATGCAGGTATCAACTTGTCAGGAAATAAAAGCCTCATCACTGCAATAATATTTAGTTCCAGCAAATCATCTGTTATTTTTTGGCTAAAAAGCGGTGTTCCCTTCTGAGGTACAAAACTCATAGTTCTAACTTGCTGGGCACCTAACTTTTTCATTTGAAACATTGAATCTGCAATATCATCTAAGCTGCTCCAGTATCCTACTAATAACCCTTCTTCAATTAACAGTCCCAGATTTTTGGCAGAAATTTTTGTATTCCACCTTTCATCATAACTTTGATTTATTCTCAGTTTTTCATATTTCTCTCTACTATGTGTTTCTTGATAACATGCATACCAATCAGCACCTGCTTTTTTTAAGCCCATAAGAACATTTTGGGGAACAACCCCTGGAGAGATCATTATAGGCAATTTAACTTTATCCCTTACAGAACTAACAATTTTAATTAATTTTTCATAACCCTTTTCATTATTGCAATGATACTTTGGATCTTCCCCCATAGTCAAATCTATTAAGTTAATACCAGATTCCCCTAAGGATTCTGCCAAATCTACAATTTCTTTTTCTGTTTTTCTGTATCTTTTACAGTAGTGGTTAGATTTTCTATAAAAGCAAAAAGTACAGTCATTTTTGCAGTATGTAGAAAAATATACAAATCCATACAAAAACACTTTATTGTTAAAATATTTTTTTCTAAGCTCTTTTGATACTTTAAAAACCTCACATCTTTCTTCTGATTTTGTTAAACTGAGTAGATATATTATCTCTTCTTTAGACAATTCCAACTCACATCTGGCTTTTTCCAATACGTTATCAATATTTAAACTTTTCATAAGATACCCCTTCTCATAATTTCATCAATTATTTCTACATTTCATCTATATATTAAGTCTAATGCCATTTAAGTAAGTTAAACTTCTACCCATTCTACTTACATTAGGTGAATTTTCCGTAATCATCAAAATACGTTCCAAACCAAATCCAATCCCTATCCAACTGTCAGTTATTCCCCAATTTTCATCTAAAAAATGAGGTCCCATGGAACAAGATGCTATTTCCGTATCTCCATACATGATATCTATTGTATCTCCATATACCACAGATGAAGTTTTCTCCAGACTATAGCCTTCTATTCCCACTACATTCATTATTATAGATGCCATTTCTTCAATCCTCTGTTGTCGTTTATCCATAGGTACCCCCCATTCTACTAGATTTAACATTGTAAATTCATTTAAATGGTGACTTCCCTGTGATTCCTTTCTAAAGCACGAACCAACTTCAAATATTCTTACAGGCTTTTCCCATATACGCAGCAGATCTTTAGATATATAATACAGATTAGGAGCCAGCATAGGTCTTAAACACTTTTTATCATCCAGCCAAAAAACCTGAGAATATAATTCATGTTCATCATCAATGCTCATCTTTTGTAACAGTCCTTTAGACAAAATAGTTGGTGTAGCCACTTGAACGAAATCATTATTTATTAAAGCTTGTATAAGCTTACTGGTTAAGCGGCATAGTACAGGCCTTTTGGTCTCATTTTTTAGTATATTAAGTTCAGCTCTATTTTCTTTTACAAATATCTTTTCAAATTTTTTAAAAACAGCATTACGTTCTTCCTCACTTAAAAAAGTTACATCTTTTTTATCTTCTGGAACATTCAATTCACTCAATCTCTTCAGCTGCAATTCTGTCCATTTAAAATTCATTTTATATCACCAACCTTTCGTATTATTTGGGAATACTATCAAGAATATGTTTAATATGCGGAAACTCATCTTTGCTGTGGGGAAAATTCATAGCATCATAAAACTGAATTTGAAAATCTTCTTCTGCTGCAGATTCAACAAACTGAATATTTTTAGCAATTTCATCAGCTTCAACTCTTTTACTTATGTTTAAAAGAGCCATTTTTGCCCCTTCACCTGCTGCATTTCCGACATTTATAACATTTTTCAAATCGCAATCTGGAAACAGTCCTATAACAAGGGCATTTTCCTTATTGATATAATTGCCAAAGGCACCAGCTAATATGATACCATCTACAAAGTCCACACCCCTTTTTCTCATTAGAATCTTCGCTCCTGCATATAGTGCAGATTTAGCAAGCTGAACCGCCCTTACATCTTTTTGTGTAATAGAAATGTCTTTTCCTATATACGTGTCCTGTTTCCATGCAAGAACATACTCCATTCTGCCTTCCTCGTCTCTACGTATTCTATGAGATTTTATCTTTTTATTAAATGCACCATCAGTTCCAATTATCCCTGTTTTATACATCTCTGCAATGGCATCAATTATTCCCGATCCACATATTCCTTTTGCTCTTTGCATACTGTTTATAGTATTCCAGTGATCTTCTCCAATTACTTTAAAATCAGGTTCTAAGGATATAGGATCTATTTTTACTTTCTCAATTGCCCCAGAAGCTGCCCTCATTCCATATTTGATTTGTGCCCCTTCAAGCGCCGGTCCTGTGGCACAGGAAGTTGAAAACAACATTTCATTATTTCCGAAATCTATTTCACCATTTGTCCCAATATCAATTGCCATAAGCAATTTATCCTGTTTATAGGGCTCTTCTGAAATTAGTACAGAAACATTATCAGCACCTACAAAGCCAGCTTCAATTGGCAAACTATAAACATAAGCACCTTTACAAATATTTATACCTAGTTCTCTTGATTTAATATCTAATCCATGTTTTACTGCAGATGGAAAAGGAGACTGTCCCAGATACTCAGGATCTATATTTAAAGTTATATGGTGCATAGCAGTATTAAACACAAGTACCATATCATATACCTGAGTAACACTTGCATGTATTGAAGTAACCATTTGTTCCAAAAGCTTATTTATTTCTTTAATAATTAAAGTATGCATTTCTTCAAGTCCATTTTTGTTCATAACACAATATGAAATTCTGGAGAGTACATCATCTCCATATTTAATCTGAGGATTCAAACTTGAAGCCTGCTTTAGGACTTCACCAGTAGATAAGTCACATAAGCTAGCTGCAATAGTTGTGGTGCCTATATCTATGGCAACTCCATATACTTCCTCATTTAATCCTGGCTCTACAGATATAATCTCCTTATCCATCCACAATGCCACAGTTATTTTGTACTTTTGTTTTCTAAGTATAGAAGATAAAACTGTCAGCACTCTGTAGTCAATAACTATGTCTTCTTTTAAATGTTTATATGTATAAACTAATGCATCTCTAACACGAGTAAAATCATCTCTATAATCCTGAAGTGTTGGTTTTTCCAATTCTATATAATATTTTTTCACTGCAGAATTTAAATTAAATAATTTTGATTTGGAAGCTTCAAGAATTACTTGTTTTCCCCGCTCACTTTCAGCTGGAACAGAAATCACTATGTCTCCAGTTATTTTAGTACAACAAGCTAATCTATAATTTTGTAACTGTTCCTCTTTGGTTAGTATTTCTTTTTCTTTTTCTGTAATAGGTGATACATTGTTAGTATCAGAATTAATCCCGTATTTCTCAAAAAATCCTTTTTCTAATTTAACTTTACATTTTCCACAAGTCCCATTACCACCACAAGGTGATTCTAAATCGACACCAAATTTCCGGGATACTTCTAAAATAGTTTCACCTGAACATACAATACCTCTACGTCCTATAGGCTGAAAAATAACATTTACCTGCATTAATTCCACCTCTTCTAATTTATTTAAATTTGAAAATCAAAAAATCCCATTACTTATTAAAATTTTTATAAAGCAGCATAAAAATTTAAACAAATAATGGAATCCTATCAAAAAATCCACAAATAATAATCTATATAATTCACAATTATTTTTCAACAGAAAAATAGTCAAGATTATATAATGGCGAAGAGTCCGGGAGTCACACCCGGCTACACGGATTTAGAGTCCATGTGATCCTTCCGATCCACCCTCCATGATAAAAAGAGTACCTTGACTATTTTAGGAATATTATATTGTATTTTATCACTTACCTGGTTATAATGTCAATTACTTCAGGTTTGCACTTTACGCATCAAACTACTAACTTGAAAATGAAACCCGGGGTCTTTAGAACCCCGGAATCTTGCTCCAGGATCCTATAACTTATTCCAGTAAGTAAGCCCTAAATCAGTCAAAATCTTTACTGCTTCATCATATATGTCTATATACTCTTTAGTAGGAACCAAGTTTACAACATCATAACATTCTTCAAAAGGTTTGCCTTTTGGAGCTGTTTTGTAATTTTTCTCATATAATGCTATAAGTTTGTTTAAAATTTCATTTACTTTTTCAGTGTCCATTCCCGCAACTGCTATAGCCGATTGTGCCATCATTCTTGCCTCTAAGCCAGTAGTAAAATTAGTAGCTACACCTTTTGCAGATGCAACCCCTGATAAAATTTCACGGCCGCTTGCAGTATCAGTAATAGCCTGTGCTGCTGTTTCAAGCAGGCACATAACAGTACACGGCCCAGCTAAGGTATAATATTGATTTCCCAATATCAAATGTGTATTAGCCTCTATTGCCATTGCACAATGGGCAGCTACAGCTAAAGCCTCTCTAGCAGTAGTTATACCCCAACGTACATGGATAGGACCATCTAAATGCCATGTTGCCTGGGTCATAATAAACGCATTTATAGTGGATGCCACATCTACAATTGTAGTTTCTTCTAAACCACCTGCATATCCACCATATATAGGCATCTGTTCACTCATGATAATATTTCCAGCCAATACATAATGAGCATTAAAAACCAATGCACCTACATCAATTTTTAACTCATTTAACTGGGATATTTCATGACTGTCAGATGCTCTCATTCCACCTGGAAAATCTGCTGCAATTACTCCAGCTGGCGAAAGTGAAGTTTCGTTTCCCTACAATCCCATTCCAGGTCTGCCAGCTCTTAGCTGTGCAGTCCTTACCATAATTGCTTCAGATTTAACTGCAGCAATTTCCCAAGGGCTTCCTGGTATAGGATCGTGTCCATTAATTGTTTGTAATACACCATCAACTATAGTGTCAACTAAAGATTCTTGTGCATATGATTGATGTATTGCCAGAAAATGCTCTTCACTACAAGGTGCACCTGTAGGTCCTCCTTGTATAATAGGGGGTTTAGTATCCTTATAACTTCGACAAGCTAATTCCACAGCATCCTTTCCCTCTCCATATGTTACCCTAGATGGTGCCCCTTCTATGGCAGTTAACACTTCTTCTCTAGTATATTTTATTATTCGTTTTGTATCCATACAGTATATTCCGCATTCTACTAACATGTCTAGTCCTGCTTTAAAGAGATTATTAATTAAATTTTCATCAGTAGGAATGATTTTATTCTTATCCATCTTTATGCCATATTTATTTTTTAATTTAGCAGCTGTCTGCGGTATAACTTTTGAATCCCATTCTTTTTCTTCCATTTTTTGTCCGGTTTTTGCTCTGTCAAAAACATCAAATACAGTAACTTTCTTTCCAATAGTCATAAATTTTACCCCCTTTTCTTAACCATTAATTCTTTTGCAGCTTTTACAGCTCCTGAAGCACTTTCTGAATATCCATCGGCTCCAATTTTCTCAACCCACTCAGAAGACACAGGCGCACCCCCAAACATACACATAAATTGGTCACGTATGCCTTCTTCTTGCAATAAATTAATTATATCTCTTTGTGCCGGCATTGTTGTTGTCATTAGTGCAGAACCAACAATTATGTCAACTTTACATTCTTTTGCTTTTTCAATTACATCTTCCACCGGAACATCACGTCCCATATCAATTACTTGAAATCCACTTGCGGATAACATAGTCTTAACAATGTTTTTTCCTATATCATGTATATCTCCCTGAACAGTATGAATAAGAACTTTTCCTTGTGAAACACTGTTTTTCATTTCATCAGACATTGATTCAGTCAAAATAGCTACAGCTCCTTCAAATGCCTCTGAAGCAACTAATAGATGTGGAACAAATACTTCTCCTTCATCAAAGAGATCACTCATAGTTTCCATTCCTTTAGATAATCCATCATTAATTGCAACTAATGGATCTATACCTGCTTCAACTGCTTCTCTGGCACTTTCTTCTGCCATCTGAGTATCCATTTCTTCAATTGATTTTTGGAGTTTGTCTAAAATCACTTTGGGATCCATTTAATTACCTCCTTTAAACTTTAAATAATTTAAATCTATAATTTCTCCACAAAGATAATAAAAATATTTTATCTTCAACTTTTTTACTCTCTTTATAGGTAAATTAACATTTACTAATTGCAGCATTATTTTAAAAAGATAGACATTTAACAAAAACTTTATCAAAATCTTCACCGTTTGATAACTCAATTACTCCTATTTTGCCCACAAGTTTCTCCATTTCCTCTCTGTAGCCTTTATTTAACAAAAAAGCCCTTCCTCCAGATTTAGATGTATTGCCAATAAAGTCTACTTTCCCTTCAAATCCCTTGGGTAATAATCCTATATTTAAAAGACTTTTTGCCCTTAAATGATATCCAAAAGATCCTGCTATTAATACTTTATCAACTTCTTCTGCTGCTACACCCTTACTTTTCATTAAAAATTCAATTCCCGATCTTACAGCACCTTTGGCTAATTGAACCTGCCTTATATCTTTCTGATATAAAAATACATCTTCAGCTATTTTAAATACAGTTTTACCTTCTTTTTCAATTAGTCTACTTTTCAATGTTTCAGGCAAAACCTCACTATGAATTGATTCAAATTTACCATTTTTTCTTATTACTCCACTTGCCACAAGTTCTCCTACAATATCCAAAAGACCACTTCCACAAATTCCTATTGGCTTACCATTATTAATAGTTTTAATTTCAATAGAGCCATCTTCTTCTATATTAAAATATTCCACAGCCCCCATTGCAGCTCTCATTCCATAAGTAATATTCATACCTTCAAAGGCAGGTCCTGCCGCTGTAGAAGTAGCCGTCAATTCTCCACTTTTCCCTATAACCATTTCTCCATTTGTACCAATATCAACAAACAAAGTTGTTCCGTTTTCATCCTGAAGCCTGGACGCCAATACTCCTGATGTTATATCAGGTCCTACATAAGATGAGATAATAGGAGGCAAATATATTAGCCCTATTTTAGAAATATCCAAATGATGATCCGCTGCACTTAAATAACTTCCTCCCCTTATTTCTGGTGTATAGGGATATTTTCCCAAAGAATTTGGATTTACATTAGTGGCAAGATGTATCATACATGTATTTCCGCTGAAAATCATTTCATATATACTATTTTTATCCACATGAGATTTTACTGAAACTTCTTCTATCATTTTATTGATCTCTTCTATAATTCCAGAATACATAATATGCAGCCCCTTCTCTTCAGAAGCAAATTTTATTCTGGATAATACATCCTGAGCATGGACACTTTGGGGATTTAAGGAAGACACTGAATCCAGCTCTTCTCCAGTATTTACATTTATTAATGATGCTACCAGAGTTGTTGTCCCTATATCCACAACAATTCCATAATTTAGCTCACAGGTATTTCCAACCTCTTCTCCTAAAACTCTTTCTCCTGCATATATATAAGTTTTTCCATCTTTCTCATACTTCTTTTTTATAAAACTGTCTATTTTAATATCAAATATCTTACCATGATTTAGTATTTTTAATGTCTTATTTAAATCTTTTGAAACTACTTCTACATCAATATTTCCTATCACCTTTGACTGACAGGCCAGAACATAGCCTTCTGATTTTTCCTGATCTGTGACATGATGTTGTCCATCACTTTCAATTATATTTTTTATACCCTCCATTGAAATCTTTACTTTACACTTTCCACAAGTACCAACAGCATTACAAGGAGATTCTATAAGTACTTCGGCTTTTCTAGCAGCTTCCAAAATAGTAGTGCCTTCTTCAACTTCTACACTTTTATTGTTTATAAAATTTACTCTTACCATAAAAATTATGACCCCTTTACCACTTCTGTCATTGAAGTTATATTTTTTAATGGAGTTGACGTACTAAGTCCACAAGCAGGTGATATTATATCTATGCCTTCTTTAACTAATCTTTTCGTATGCATAGATACTTTTTCTTCATCACCAAATTCCAGCAGGAATGTGCTCAAGTTTCCCATAGTAGTTAATTTAGGATACTCCTCCTTTAATTGTTTTAAGTTTACAAATGCATCCACACTTATAGCATCAGACCTGAATTCCGGGATATATTTTTTTACGGAACTCATTTTCCCACATATGTGAATAATAACGGGAGTATTCATAGCATGAATGGCATCAACTACCTTATTAAGATACCTTACCGCATATTCCTTAAACATTTTTGGACCTAAAATTTCTCCTGTTGCTGTAGGATCCGCTATTGAAATTACCGAAGCTCCATTTTCTATCATAAGCTTGGAAAGTTCAATAATATGATCAGCAGTATACTCAATCACTTTATGTGCCTCACTGGATTTTTTTCTTAAATCTTTTAAAAAAGTTATAGGATCAACAATTGATGCGGATGTACTCACAGGTCCTGTAATACTACCTATAACAGGTACATCCGGATATTTCTTTGACAGTTCATAAGTAGATTCAATAATAGCTTTAACCCTGGGATTTTTCCCCATGGATCCCAATTCTTTATACACTACACTTGATACAGAAGAAAAAGCTTCTTTTTGTATTTTAGGTTCACATGCAAGAGTTCCATAATTAATTTCACTGCCAAGCACTTCTGACTCCACTGTCATACAAAAAGGTATACCAAAATTTTCGAATCCAGTATTTTCATAAACATCATTAGAAATTTTAGTCATTATATCACTATCCTGGTGGCCGTCTGGTAATTTATTGCCTGTTTTATTCATAATCTCCACAATGGCCGCATTCATCATTCCTCCCGGACAAATTACAGGGGACCTATCAACACTTTTGTTATTTAATACACGTAATATGCGTTCTTTAGGACTTAAATCATTCATTAAAATCACCTCATTTTATACTCCCAAACCTTAAGCTATAACCTCTTTAATAATCTCAGCCCCAACCAAACGTTTAGCTAATCTCACTGCTTCAGAGGCATTTATAGAATATCCATCTGCTCCAATCTTATCTGCAAAGTTTTGAGATACAGGACCTCCTCCAACCATAACTTTGAACTTATGTCTCATATTATCTTTTTTGAGAATCTTTATAACTTCTTCCATAGTATCCATTGTGGTTGTCATAAGACTTGAGATTGCTATTATATCTGCACCAGCATCTTTAGCCTCGTCTATAAATTTTTGAGCTGGTACATCTCTTCCTAAGTCAATTATTTCAAAACCTGCAGTTTCAAGCATAAGCTTTACCAGATTTTTTCCTATATCATGGGTATCTCCTTCCACAACACCTATAACTACCTTATATTTATTTTCATTCTCTGCTTTTTTTAAATAAGGCTTTAAAATATTTAAACCTGCATACATGGCATCTGAACACATTAAAAGCTCTGGAACAAAATATTCTTCTTCTTCAAAAAGCTTACCTGCCCTATTCATTCCATCTGAAAGTCCCTTTTCTATTGCCTCATAAGCATCAATTTTTTCTTCTACAACCTTATTAGCCAGCATAGAAGTTTCTTCTTCTTCCATATTGACAACTGAATCTGATAGGTTCTTAAAAATTTGTTCTTTATCAATCAACATTTTAAATACACTCCCCTTAATATTTAATAATTTAATTTATTATGTCAGAATTTATAATTATGAGCTGCTTCTACCATTGCCTTTACATTTTCTAAGGGTGTATCTGGCGGCAGATCACATCCTGGCATCATAACATAACCCTCTTTTTCACCAGATTTTTTTATACAATCACTGCAAGCCTTCTTAACACCTTCAGGAGTGGAATCTTTCATTACATCAACCGGTCCCATATTTCCACCAAAGGCCATCTTGCCATGGAGAACTTCCCTTGCTTTACTTAAATCCACTTTGGCATCTAGTGAAACTAAATCTACGCCAATGGTTGGATATAAATCTAAAAATTTTGTTACATCTCCGCATATATGGGTCATGATGTATATATCAGCCTTTTTCTTTTTTATCTTGTCTGTTACCTTTGTAAGGCATGGAATTGCAAATTCTTCAAAAAATTTCTTTGATATCATATCCCCGGAGGCAGACATATCAGACATAGATACTATTTCTACTCCAGCATCTACAAACAATGCCAAATACCTATAACATAATTCTGATGTAAAATCTATTAATTCTTTGACAGCTTGCTTGTCCTTTATCATGCCCATCATCAATTTTTCAATTCCAACAATTTGTCCTGCCAAAGTCAATGGTCCCCATTGGCTTACACCTATCATTGTCTTATCACCAATTCTATCCTTTAATATTTCCGTAACCTTTAATAAATTTTGTATTCCTTTATCCTCTCCTATACCACTTAAATCCAATTTATCAACATGGGACAAATCTTTTATCAAAGGTTCTACAATATCAGGTACTCCTTTTTCTCTAAAATTAAGTTTTCCTCCAATAGCTCCTATAATTAAGTTATTATAACCTGATGCTGCCCATACAATATCAGAATTCACTTTTTCATTAGTTTCTATTATTATATTTGCTGCTGCCTTAGGCTCCATCTCCAATGCCTCTTTCAACGAATATCCATTGCTATTGAAACACCAAGCACCACCAGATAAAATAGTCACTGGTATTCTAGGTGTTTTTTCTCTTTTTAATGCTCTCTTCACAATCTCTTTAGCCTCCACTTTGCTTCCTCCTTTTGCTATTTTAATTGTACTTATCAAATTCAAAATCTCCATATATTTTTGCATGGATTATTTTTATTTAATGCAATGTTATCACATAAAATTAGCTTAGCCTATGTTTTGGCACTACAAACTTTATTGTCATCAAAGTACAATTCAATTGTGAAATTATTAAGATACGCCCAGTTTCAGCAATTATATAACATTATTTGGCCAGTGATTTATTAATATATAAATTTTTTTATAATGATCATAGTTAAAATTATAAATACCAACAATAAATAGTTTTATGGATTTTGCAATTTTCGCAAACATAATATTTCACATCTCAATAAAAACTTTTAAATCTGAGGGTTATATTAACTTTCATTATCTGACATAGTTTTTAGTATCTTATAACCTTTCATAGCTAAGAGCAACCTGAGACAGTCCTCCAGGGAATGCAAATTTACATTTAACAAATTTTCAATTTTATTTAATCTATATTTTAAAGTATTTTTATGAATGAATAACTTATCAGATGCCTCTATGATATTTGCATTTTCATTTAAATAAGCATCTAAGGTTTCCATTAAATCTATTTGATTTGTTTTTTCGTAAGATATAAGATCTTTCAAAACATGATTTACATAAATATTTAATAATTCCCTATTTTTAACATTGATTCTAATTAAAAAAAGATATACGTCCATATTCTTTAAGGATAGAGTAATTCCTGACAATCCCTCAATTCGTTTAAGTTTTAACATTTGCTGTGCTTCATAATAACTTTTGTTTATTCCCTTTATACCGGAATAGGCTCCTCCAAGGCCAAAATTAAGAATTATTCCAGGAATTTTTTCTTTTATATTTGTATCAATTTCGTATAATATTTGCTCAAATTTTGTTATATCCTTAAATTTTTGTGTTAGAAAAATTATAGAATCATTTTTAGTTACAGTTATTACATTTCTGGTATTAATTAAGTAAACATTCTTAATTACATGTTTGATTTCATTATGTACTTTATCTATTTTTTCTTTTTTTCTATAATATTTTTCTTTTTCTAAATTTTCAAATCTGTCTATAACTATAATGCCAATTTGATTTAAGGCATTTATATTCATGCCAAAGGATTTAAACTTTTCCTGAACAAATTCAATTTCTAATTTTTTATTATCTAAAATATCCTCCAGTATACCTTTTTCTGACAGTTTATTTATATGGTCAATTATAATAGCTTTGCATATCTCTCTTACCACTTCACTCTCTTTATTCAAATTCACAGGAAGGTAAAAAAGCGGCAATCTTAACTTTTTACTTATTTCAATTACCTCATAAGTCAAATAGCCAATATTTTTATTTGAACAAATTATCAAACCTGTTGCTCCCAAACTATTTATTTCTTTTATAAACTCAATAATTCTATCAATATTGAAATAATTATTTCTTCCGGAAATAATTACTAAATCTCCACTTTGTATGTTTAGATAAATGTCTTTAGTAAATTGAATATAATTCACTTTATAGACCCACTTTATGGGACGACTATTTTCATTTTCTTCACCTATTTTTTTTAAATCTTTTAGACAGTGAAGTTTAAATAAGTCACAACAAAAAAGTGCCATATGCATCACCTCCCAAATAGGCATGTACCTCCAACGGCCATCCAACCTAAAAGTACTAACTCAATAGTAGAAAACACGAAAGTCAACCAATAATTTTAAACACGGACATATATTTTGAATTATATCCATACCCTTATTGCATATGATAGCACAATTCATTATATCTATATATGTTTCTATACAACAAACTTTTTTGTAGTCCAAGTACAACTATATTGATTCTTTATTGTTTATTCCGCAATATATTTGGTATATTAATTATTTAAAAAGTGTATTTTTAATAATATTATATTTTACAGAATTATTAGTCAAGTAAAAATAATATTTTTATTTATATTACACATAAAATTTTAATCGCATTTTTGCAAGTTAATTGATTTAAAATTTCAAAAACATTTGATTAGTATTAAGATTTTTATTACTTATACTCATAATTGCTGCCAAAACAACATCTAAAACTTCATATAAAAACAAACTTTTTCACATGTTAAAATTTTTTTACGATAATAAATCATTAAATTCCTCAAAAAGTCAAATAATATGTATATAAAAATATAAGGGGGACGTTATATAATGACAATACTTATGAAAAAAATAACCGCAGCTATACTAATATCTTTTATGTTGTTCTCTTCATCTAACATTATATTTGACAGTAAGACTGTTTACTCAGCTAATACAGATATTACCAGACATGGTGAAGTGGGAAAAATCTACTACGGTTTTAAACTTAATTCAGTTAAGAATATACCAAAAATTAATTCTTCTGTTATGTTATTTACCCATGTAAAAACCGGTGCAAAACTTATGTATATTAAAAATGAGGATACTCAGAGAGTTTTTGATATTAGTTTCCGTACACCTACTTTAGACAATACTGGTGTAAATCACATTATTGAGCATTCAGTTCTTGATGGTTCTAAAAATTATCCTGTTAAATCTCCATTTACAGAACTTCTAAAGAGCTCTTTAGGTTCATTTATTAATGCCATGACAAATAGTGACTATACTACATACCCTGTAGCAAGTACAAATGAGAAGGATCTCAAAAATCTAATGAGCGTATATTTAGATGGAGTGTTTTATCCTAACTTTACTTCAAATCCCAATATATTCAAACAAGAAGGCTGGAGATATGAACTTCCATCGAAAGATTCCAAGCTTTCAATTAATGGTGTAGTGTACAATGAGATGAAAGGCAACTACTCGAATCCTGATTGGCTTTTACGTAACGCAGCAGTTCAGTCTCTTTTTCCTGATACTTCTTACAAGTGGGATTCAGGAGGAAATCCAGAAGATATTCCAAGGCTTACAATGGAGCAATTAGTATCCACATACTGCAAAAATTATACACCTTCAAATAGTTACATATATTTGTATGGCAAATTAAATATATCAGACTATCTGGAATTTATCGACAAAAACTATTTAAGTAAATTTAATAAGTCAGAAGTAGATACTTCCATAAAAGCACAAAAGCCTCTATCCAATATACCGGTAAAAACAGTGTATTATTCTATACCAGAAAACAGTAATACAAAAAACAAAACATATCTTTCATTAAATTTTGTTACCGGAAGTATAGATAATAAGAAGGAAAATATAGCACTAGGATTTTTGAATCATCTGCTTATGGGTACTGATAACGCACCACTAAAAAGGGCACTTACAGAGAAAGGCATTGCATTAAGTGTAACTTCTTCATTTAACATGGAAGGCATTCAACCTATATTTTCAATTAATGCCTCTAATTCCAATGAATCTTCCAGTGAAGTTTTTAAACAAACTATTTTTAATACTTTAAGGGAAATTTCGAAAAATGGATTTGATGAAAATTTTCTTAAATCTGCTCTAGCATCTTATAATATAAATGCTAATTCTGAAAAACTTATAATACCTATTCTAGGTGGAACAGGTCTTGTTCTATCCCAAAACGCATTAACTACCTGGGTATACGATAAAGATCCTACTATGTACTTTGATACCGATGATATAATGAAAAAAATCCAAAAAACAGATGCAAATGATTATTTCAAGAATTTAATTAATAAATATTTTCTTTCAAACAACCATTATTCACTAGTTATACTGAAACCTGAGCCAGGTCTCCAAAACAAAAACTCAGAATCCTTAGCAGAAAATCTTACATCTTATAAACATGGATTAGATGAGGCCTCTGTTAACTCTCTAGTAAAAAGTACAGAAGATTTTAATACATGGCAAAAAACTGAAGATTCCAAAAGAACACTAGATACTTTACCAAAACTTTCTTTAAAAGATATTCAACTTGAACTTCCCGACTTAAGCTATAAAGTTGAAAATCAATCCGGTGTAAAAGTTCTTACACATACTGCAAACTTAAACGGACTCTCTACTATAAACCTCTACTTTGATACGTCCAAAGTTCCTCAAGATAAATTATATTACTTGAGTTTACTATCATCTTTACTGGGGAATGTAGACACCCAAAAATACAGTTATGAAGAACTTTCAAATGAAATGCTACAGAATATAGGTAGTCCAGTAAGTTTTATTCCTGCTGCAGTAGCAGATAGTAAAAACTTTACTAAATATTCACCTAAACTAATAACATCTATGTTAGTCCCTAAAGATAATATTGGAAAATCACTTGACATAATCAAAGAAATCATAAATGAAAGTAAATTTGACAATAAAGAAAAGATAAGACAAATTATTCAACAGAATGAATCAACTCTTCAGTCAATTTTTACTTCAGGCTCTGGAACTGCAGCCCTTATGGAAATGAATTCCTACATTAGTGAAGGAGGAAAATACAACGAGGAACTTTCAGGTATTTCATACTATAGATTCCTGAAGGACTTAGATGCTAATTTTGATTCAAAATGGGATGATATTTATAAAAATCTAAATGATACATGTAAACTTGCATTTAATCGAAATGGTCTTATAGCAAGCTGCAGCGGAGATAAAACTTCTACCCAGATATTTAAAACAGAATTAAGCCGTATAAGTTCTAAAATTAATGCCCATGTTCTCCCAAAGCAAAAATATAATTTTATCCGAACCAATAAAAATACAGCTTTCTCTTCCTCTGCTAAAGTACAGACTATATTACAAGGTGGAACTTTGAAAGGTACAGGATATACTTATAGCGGAAAGATGATGGTACTCCAAAACATATTAAACACTGAATATTTATGGAATGAAATAAGAACAGCAGGAGGCGCCTATGGAGTTCAATTTTCCATTTCCTCTGATGGAAAAGTCATACTTGCATCTATAAGAGATCCAAACCTTAAGGAAACCTTAGACACCTTTAAAGGTGCAGTGAATTACCTTAAAAATTTTAATGCAACAGATACTGAAATGACAAAGTATATTATAGGTGCCGTTAAAGATTTTGTGAATTTAAAGACCAACGGTCCTCTTATAGAAAGTGCCCTTTGTGATGCAATGTACCTTACGCAATTTTCTCCCCAGGATCTTTTGCAATATGAAAAAGAAGCTCTTTCAACTACAGCAGAAGATATAAGAAATTATGGAAACATGCTAAATAAAATTTTAAATGAAAATATTTATTTTATAGAAGGTTCCTGTGACAAAATTCAAGAAAACAAAAAATTGTTCAATGAAATTATAGATGTGGGAAAATAAAATTTCAAGTTATCCCTTAAAGTGCATTAGTATATTAAAATATTTAATCTCACTTTAAGGGATTGATCTTTTTACAAATTATTACATATCAATTGTATATATGCTAATTTATTGGTTTACAAATTTAATACAGTAAATTATAATGTTTATTGTGATTATAAATTCATATAAATAGGGGGATATGTAAAATGAAAAAAAAGTTTGGAATTTTAACTATGGTAATATTCTTGCTGGGAATATTACTTACAGGATGTGGACAAACCCAGCAGTCAGGAGATAAATCCTGGGACGATATAAAAGCAAAAGGTAAATTCGTAGTAGGGCTGGATGACAGTTTCCCTCCAATGGGATTTAGAGATGAGAAGGGCCAAATAGTTGGATTTGACATAGACATGGCTAAAGCCGCAGCGGAAAAACTAGGAGTAAAAGTTGAATTTAAACCTGTTGAATGGGATGGAATTATACTCAGCTTAAATAACAAAGACATAGATGTCATATGGAATGGTTTAACTATAACTGCGGATAGAAAAAAACAAATAGCCTTTTCAAAAGTATACCTTCAAAATAAACAGATAATTGTAGTACAAAATAACTCTGCTATAAAAAGCAAAAAGGATCTATCCGGTAAAAGAGTGGGAATTCAATTGGGAAGCAGCAGTGAAACTGCATTAAACGCCGATACTACTACTTCTAAGTCTTTAAAAGAAGTTAGAAAATATTCAAATAATACAGAAGCACTATTAGATTTAAACCAAGGACGTATAGACGCAGTTGTAGTAGATGAAGTTGTAGGAAGATACTATATAGAAAAAAAACCTGGATTATATAAAATACTAGATGATAACTTTGGCAAAGAAGATTATGGTGTAGGTATAAGAAAAACTGATACAAGTTTTAGAGAAAAATTAGATGAGGCTTTAGACACTATAAAAAGTGACGGAACAGCAGATAAAATATCTAAAAAGTGGTTTGGTGAAAATATAGTTACAAAATAATTAGTTAGGATGTGATTTATTTGTCTGAACTTATGGACATTACAGGATTTATACTAAAGGGAAGCTTAATAACTGTAGAATTATTTTTTATAACTGCTATTTTTTCTATACCCCTCGGAGGTATAGTTGCCATAGGAAAAATATCTAAAATTAAACCTTTAAAAACCATATTGAGTTTATATACTTGGGCTTTTAGGGGAACTCCTTTACTCTTACAATTATTTTTTACATACTTTGGTCTTCCTGTAATTGGCATAAGATTGTCACCATTAGCTGCTGCAGGTATAGCTTTTACCATAAATTATGCTGCATACTTAGCAGAAATATTTAGGGCAGGCATTGAATCTATAGATAAAGGACAATTTGAGGCTGCTAAAGCTCTAGGAATGAATTACTATGAGACTATAACAAAGATAATAATTCCTCAAGCCATTAGAAATGTACTACCTGCTGTGTGTAATGAAAGTATAAACTTAGTGAAAGATTCAGCTTTGGTAGCCACTATTGGAGTTGGTGATCTTTTAAGAGCGGCAAAAGAAGTGGTAACCCGTGATTTTACAATTACTCCTTTTTTCATAGCTGCCGCTTTATACCTTATTATAACTTCATTTTTAATTATTGGATTTAGACAATTAGAAAAAAAATATTCAATAAATTAATTTTAAATAACTTTATTAAATTGGATGTGAGAAGTCAAGTTCTGTTATCTACTGCTAACAAAATTTGACTTTTTCTTATTCTTATATATATTGTCATTTTCCAGACACTCTTCCAAGCACTCCTCTATTACTTCCATAGTTATTTTAAACTTTTTAATATCTTTCACTTTATCCCTCCTATTTTAAAATTTATCCCAACGCTGCCATTTGCTAATACTCCCACTTTCTTTAAAATGGAAGATAAGAGGTGCTGCGCACCTGGATAAGTTCTTCCCCTAAAGGATAACGTATTCTAAGTGCTAAAGACACTAAGAATACTGTTAATAAGGTTCAGGTGGAGAAAAGCATTTCTCATAAGCAAACTCCGCCTGAATCTAAGAATCACTTTATGTTAACTCCTTCAGATAAAAAAACGTATACATAACTTATATTTCCATATGCCTACTTGAAAGTTTTCTTAACTCTCAGAGCAGCAAATAAACCATAATTTAAATAAAACTTTTTGGCTATATAATAATAAATGCTATTTATTATAAAATACAGCCAAAAACTTTCTATATATTAAAAGGTACTATATTTACATATTATTAAAAACCTTTAAAAAGGTTACTAAAAATTATACTTTAACTAAAATTATATTTGTAATTGTTACTCCAACGTATTTCCGGATAAATCTAGTACACAATCCTTGGAAAATAAATATAAATACTTATTTTTAACTTTTTTACCTGTTAACTTTTCCAGCGCTCTTCCATAATAATAAATTTGAATTTTATATTTTTCTCTTATTTCATCCATATTCTCTACGTAATCTGTTTTATAATCTATAAGTATTAATTCATCATTTTCTTCAAAATAACAATCTATTATTCCCTGTATCAATACTTTTTCATCTTTATATGTATGCTCTGGCAGCTGTTTATACAATTCTGTACTTTTTATTTCCATATAAAACGGAATTTCTCTGTATATATCATTTGACTTTTTCATTCTCATTCCGATTTCAGAATTAAAAAATTTTAATATTTTGTATATAGATACAGATTTGGCTTCTACCTCAGTTATAAATTCTCTAAATACTAGTTTATTTATTTGCTCCTTTATCTGCATATAGGAATTAACTTTACTAATATCCATATGCTGCATAACCAAATGCATAATAGTTCCTTTTTCTGCTGCAGTAAGAGCCTTACTTTCTTTCATAAAAAGTGGTTTTTTTAAATATATTGGTTCTATAAACTGTACACTATTTTCCGTATCTATTAATCTAAATCTTGTTTTTAACTCTGATACAGAAAATTTGGCAGGTATTTTAGAAGATTGTTCATATTTATAGTTCCAATTAAGCCTTCTATTCACTTCACTTTCATATATTCCTTCAGTATAATTCAGCCTTAAATTTTCAATCTGATCAATTATGTCCTCATTTATGTTCTCCCCAAATGTATTTTTAAAATCATCTTTGCTATATAGGAATACTTTCCATTTAGAATTATCTTCCATTATCCAATTTGAAGTATTTTCACAGTTACACACTTCTCTAATAAGTCCTCCGCAATGGTGTCTTGCCACTGACGGTCCTATCCAGTCTAAAAAATTTTTGGCATTTATAAGTGAATATTCCGGCAGCTTATCACCTTCACAAGAAGCAATTTCACACCATCTTTGAAATGTACGCTCAATATTATCTATCATTCCCGTTATTATAAGTTTTTCTTTAGCTCTGGTAAAAGCTACATAAAGTATTCTCATTTCCTCTGAAAGAGTCTCAGCTTTTAATTTTCTCTTTAATACCTGCTTAATAATAGTAGGATATGAAATATGTCTTTTGGCATTTACATAATCCGGTCCAAGTCCTAATTCTTTATGAAACAAAATACTTTTATTCATATCCATGAAATTAAATTTTTTCCCTGCTGCTGCCAGTATTATTACAGGAAATTCAAGACCTTTGCTTTTATGTATACTCATTATCCTAACTACATTTTCACTTTCCCCAAGTATTTTTGCATTTCCCATGTCCGTGCTGCTGCTTTTGAGTTTATTTATAAAATTCACAAAATTAAAAAGCCCTTTGTAGCTAATTCTTTTATACTGTTTAGCTTTTTCGAATAACATTCTTAAATTCGCCTGCCTTTGGATACCTCCAGGCATGGCACCTACGAAACCATAATAACCCGTTTGTATATAAATATGCCATATAAATTCATCTATGGGCATATATATGACTTTTCTCCTCCAAACATAAAGTTTTTTTAAAAATTCTTCTGATTTGTGTTTTAATTTTTCATCTATATGATCTAAAGAATATTTTAATTGTGAATTGTTTTCTTTTACTGCTTTTAATACTTCATAAAAAGATATTTCTCTGTTTACCACCCTTAAGTCTATAAGATCCTCTGGAGAAAATCCTCCTATTGGAGAACGAAGTACCGCTACAAAAGGAATATCCTGCTGAGGATTATCTATTATTTCAAGAAGAGATATTATAGTTTTTATTTCAATAGTTTGGAAATATCCCACAGATGTATCTGCAAATACAGGTATTCCAGAGTTGTTCAGTTCTTCTACAAAAGTAGGCGCCCATTTTTGAGTAGCACGCATTAATACCACTATATCTTTATACATTACAGACCTATAGCTATCTATAACTTTATCATATACCTTAAAACCATCACATTTAGATGGAGGATTTACCAATTCATTTATTTTTTCTGCCACTAATCGTGCTTCTACCTGGATAATATCCAGCAGCTCTTCCTCATCTTCATCTCTTTCTAACTTATCTTCACTTTCCTTTTTATCCACTATATGAAGTTCCACATCTCCGCCGCAATTTTCTTCACAAAGAACATAATCAGCTGAACTTTTTAAACATTCCTCCTCACCATAATTAAGTTCTCCTATTTCTTCACACATTATTTGCTTAAATATATAATTTATGGCATCTATTACTTCTTTTCTACTTCTAAAATTTTCAGATAGTTTTATTTTTTTATTCTTACTACCTTCTTCTTCAGAATAAGTATTATACTTTTGTAAAAACAATTCCGGCTTTGCCTGTCTAAATCTGTATATACTTTGTTTTACATCTCCCACCATAAACAAATTTACATATTTATCTTTTCTGCTTATCATATTCATTATAGCTTCTTGAACTTCATTGCTGTCTTGATATTCATCTATGAATATTTCTTCAAAATATTCTCTATATTCTAAAGCAGCTTCTGAGGGAATTATATTGCCAAATTCATCTACACTGGCTAATATTCTAAGACAAAAATGCTCTATATCGTTAAAATCAACCATATTCCTTTCCATTTTCTTCTCATGATATTTTTTATAAAAATTGAGAACAAGGGAAATTAAACATTTCATTATAGGATATACTTCTTTCATATTTTCATATATATTGTTCGTACATACCAGTATATCTTCTCTTATACTAGTTAATTTCTTTTTTACTTCATCTCTTGTATTTTTAGCTTTTTCCCTATACTCCTTTAATGAAGAGTCTACCCTTTTAGAAGAGAGTTTATCAAAACTTAGTTTAATAAATTCATCTCTCATTTCATTCCATGAATTAGTACTTATTAGCCTGTTTATATTTTCAATATCATTTTTAAAAGGCTCTAAATAATATGTCAATCCTTCCACATTTTCAATTGTCTTCAGGATATTTTCCATTTTATCCTTACACCCTTTAAGTTCTACATTTATATTGCGAACCAGCACACTGGCCCATTTAGTATATCCAAAATCAAAATCATCCCCTACGTTGAAATCTTCCAAAGCCTCTTGCAGCCACTTTTTAGGCCATGGACTGCCCTGTGAAAATTCATATAGAGAAAGTACGGTATTTTGAAGCTTAGTATCATTTTTTCCGCCATATCCATCTACCAAATCTAAAAATTCTAAATCTTCTTCCTCATACTTTTCTTCAAAAAGTTCTAAAACAACATCTTGCTTTAATAACTTAGATTCTGTGCTGTCACATATTCTGAAATTAGGATCTAAATCTATCATATGAAAATTATTTTTTATAACTTTAAGACAAAAGGAATGTATAGTCATTATATTAGATTGGTTCAACAGTGCAAGCTGTCTTTGAAGATTTTTAGAAGTACAGTTTAATTCCAATAATTTAGAAAGTGCCTCTGCTATTCTTTCTTTCATTTCAGAGGCTGCTGCATTTGTAAATGTAACCACCAGCAATTTATCTATATCCACTTCTGAATCGCTACTTGTTACTTTTTGTAGTATCCTTTCCACTAACACCGCGGTTTTACCGGTTCCTGCTCCTGCTGCTACTAACAAGTTGGAATTTTGAGTAAAAATAGCTTTTCTCTGAGTCTCTGTCCACTTTGTATTCACATTATCACCTTGCCTGATTCTATAATTATTAGCATACTACCTGATTTTTCCCAGTATTTTTTGCTTTATATAAATTCGTATCCGCCTTCCTTATCATAGCTTCAATATCCTCGTCTTTATTATGAGATATACTTATTCCCATAGAAACCGTAACATGAGACGAGTTCTCATTATACTCTATAACCCTATTTTCTATATTCTTTCTTATAGTGGTCATTCTATTATAAACATCTAAGGTTCCTTTAATATCATACATGTATATTATAATTTCTTCACCACCGTACCTAGCCACCAAATCTTCTTTTCTAAGGCTGCTTTTTATAATACCACTTACACTTTTAAGCACTACATCCCCATATTGATGACCAAAGGTATCATTAAACCTTTTAAAGTTATCTATATCCACCATTATAATGGCAAAACCACTACCGCAGTTATTTATTTTTTCTTTTATAACAGAAAAAAAGTAATTTCTAGTAAATAGACCTGTTAAAAAATCTTTTTGAGAATTCTCTTTTATCTTATTATAAAGTCTATTATTTTCTATACATATGGCAATTTGATTGCTAAGTGCAGTTAAAAGCTTAATATGTTCTTCATTTAAATAATTATATATATTATGTTCTACTATGATTGCCCCAAGAAGACTTTGCTTTAAATATATTGGCATGAATATGGCAGAATGGATTTGAATATTACCACCTTTACATATATTGTCAAAAGAATTGACTAATTTAATATCCGGATTGTGCACTAATTTATTATTGTAATCATTTATACTTTTATGATGTTTTGTACTAATTAAATTGGTACACTTTAATTTAAGCTTTCTATTTTCTAAAATATACACAGTAGAATAGGTCACTCCTAAAATTCCTATCATTATATCATGTATTTTAGAAAGTATCTCCCCACTACCAAGGCATTTGTTTATATATTGACTTATCTCAACTATTAGAGACAACATATCTAGCTTTTTATCCAACTCTACAATTTTTGCATTTTGCCTTTGTATAGTTTCTTCAGCCACTTTTTGATAACCTTCATAATCACACTTTAGTTGATTATATTTCTCTAATAATGACACTAACATAAAATTCTCCTCTATTTAAAACTATTTATATTTATAGTTTATTAAAAAATATTCTTATAACACATAAAATATTTTTTATAAATTGGGCCATGGAATAATTAATACAATTGTGTGAAAAATCTTCCCTACTTTCATTAATATATTAAAAAATAAACAACAAATGAAAGACAGAAGATTTTATTTTTCTTAAAATAAGGATACCTGAAACAAGTTACATACTAATAAAAATTAATATATATTTTTATAATTATACTTATAAAAGTACATAATTACAAGAAAATTTTTCCTTATAATTATATGTAACATCCTTCAAATTACTTTGAATAGCCTAACATTTATAAATATTACTAATTACCGTTTATGTATAATAAAATCAAATTTATATTTCAATTACACCTCCTAGTTTCCTATTATACTACTTATTATAGATACATAATAGCTTTTTTATATTAAATTGATAGAGTATTTGTAATGTAATATTTGAATGGAAATATTTTTAGGTGAAGAAAAGCATTCCTTATAAGCAACCTCCACCTAAATTTAAGAATCACTTGACATACAATATGCTATAGCAAAAATTTTCTAATTTCTTCTCTCATCTCTTTTCTTTCACATACTGTATTATGAATAACTTTACTTTCTTTCAACTTTCTTATAGGTCCTGGAATTTTAACTTCTGCAATTTTACTCATTATTTCTATAAGTTCTAGATCTTCCATAAAACTATATTTTTTATCCAAGGCGCTCATTACAGATTTGGTAAATTTAAACGGACTTGCAGTAGAAACTATTATAGTTTTTGTATCATCAGAAGTATCTTTCAAATAATTCTTATAAACCGAATACGCAACGGAAGTATGAGTATCCATAAGATACTGATGTGTATTAAAAGTATCCTTTATAGATTGAAGTGTTTCTGCCTCACTTGCAAAACCACCATAAAATATTTTCAATTCATCTTTCATATTTTCTCTAACTGTATATTTATTGCGTGAATTTAAATTACTCATTAACTCATTTACAACTGACGCATTCCTGCCACTTATATCATATATAAGTCTTTCAAGATTACTGGATATGAGTATATCCATAGAAGGAGATATAGTTACCACAAATTCCCTTTCACTGTCATAAGTTCCACTTTTAAAGAAATCATAAAGTACCTTGTTCTCATTTGAAGCACATATTAGCTTATTAATAGGAAGTCCCATCTTCTTGGCATAATAGGCTGCAAGTATATTACCAAAATTTCCTGTAGGAACTGAAAAATTTACCTTATCTCCAAATTCTATTTCTCCTCTTCTTAAAAGTTCCATATATCCATAGAAATAATACACTACTTGAGGTATAAGCCTTCCAATGTTTATGGAATTTGCAGAAGAAAACATATAGGATTTCTGATTCAACTCCTCCTTTAACTCATGATCATTAAAGATTTTCTTTACTTCACTTTGGGCATCATCAAAATTTCCTCTTATGCCTACAACCTTTGTATTTTCCCCTTGTTGAGTAACCATCTGCTTTTTCTGGATATTACTTACTCCTTGTTCTGGAAAAAACACCACTATTTTAGTTCCCTCTACATTTGCAAAGCCTTCTAAAGCAGCCTTTCCAGTATCTCCAGAAGTGGCAGTAAGTATTACTATTTCTTTATGTAAATCCTGCTTTTTTGAAGCTGTCTTCATTAAATGGGGAAGAAGACACAATGCCATGTCTTTAAAAGCCAAAGTTGGGCCATGGAATAATTCTAAATAAAACACATTTCCCACTTTTTTTACAGGAACTATTTTATTCGATTCAAATTTATTATCATAAGCTAAATCTATACATTCCTTTAATTCGTCTTTACTAAAGTCTGTAAAAAATTTTCCAATTATACATAAAGCTAATTCTTTATAAGTCATATCTTTAAATTTTTTTAAATCCTCTTCATTTATAAAAGGTATAGTATCTGGAATAAATAATCCCCCGTCTTCTGATATTCCGTTTAATATGGCTCTGGATGCAGTAAAATCTTTATTTAAACCTCTAGTACTATTGTAATAAATCTCCTTCAAATATATCACTCCTTCTAAAATTGTAACACCATATATTAACACATTTATTCAAGCACAAATTTATTAATCTTTACCTATATCATTTATGGTATTAATAAATATATAATAACATATGACATATAACTTGAAAATTATAATTAAAATATATTAATGTGAATTTATATGCTTTATGGTAATTATATGGTTGATTACAGCTATAAATAAAAAAATTAATCCTGATATACAAACACCTGGCCAGCCATATAAATTCCAGCTGTAAGTTCCTACAAAAGATCCCATGGCTCCCCCTATAAAATAAGCAACCATAAAAATTGTATTTAATCTATTTCTAACCTCCGGTGAGAGGCTGTGTACACGGGTTTGATTTGAAACCTGACCCGACTGAGTACCAAGATCTAATAATATCAATCCAAATATAAGCCCTATAATTGTATAGCCAAATATAAGAAATACTACAAAGCCCATTGTAGCAAAAAAAATAGAAAGTCCCACAGCAAACTTAGTTCCTCTTTTATCGCTAAAATTTCCTATAACAGGAGCTGCAATTATCCCGGCTATTCCAATTAAACTAAACAATCCTGCAGTTTCACTTCCCATATTATAGCTTGAAGATTCCAAAAAAAATATGATAGTTGTCCAAAATATACTAAAAGCTCCAAACATCATAGCCCCACTTAAAGACGCTTCTCTAAGCAATGGCTCTTTTTTAATTATATCCTTTAAAGAAATCATTATATTTTTATAAGATTCTTTAGATGCAGGCTGGCTTTTAGGTAAAAATTTAATTACTCCTATATATAAAATAACCATAAGTACAGCTGCAATATAATACATACTTCTCCACCCTAAGAAAGAACCTATAAAGCCGCTTACAGTACGGGCCAATAAAATACCTGCTAAAAGTCCACTTAAAACAGTTCCTAATACCTTTCCTCTCTTCTTAGGTGGAGAAAGTTCTGCTGCAAAAGGCACTATAACCTGGGGAATTACTGTTGTAAATCCAACTAAAAAGCTAAACCCTAGAAGAGATCTAAAACTGCCGCAGACACCAAATAATACTAAAGATACTGCAGAAGCCAATAACAGTTTCAAAATCATTCCTTTTCTTTCTACAATATCTCCCAATGGTATTATAAAAAACATTCCCATTCCATAGCCTATTTGGGTAAATGTAGATACCAAACCTATAGTTTTTGTAGATACATTAAAACTTCGGGATAAATCACCAAGTAAGGGCTGATTATAATATAAGTTTGCCACTGTTATTCCACAGATTATAGCCATAATCCAAACAAGTCCGGAATCTATATTTTTATTACATGTTTTTTTATGTCTCATAAAAGGTTTTTCCACAAATGCTCATTCCTCCAATCAAGTTCTCCTAAGGTCCAGGCACACAACAGTGCTTATCTCCCACTTAAAAAAATATGAGCGTACTAGCACTGGTAACACTCGGATAGATGTTCACAAAATTTATTTTGATTATATCATAAATTTAATGTATAATGTTCTCGATAAATAATAATAATAGAAATAAATACTTAAAATACATTGTTAATTTTATTTCTTTATGGTATACTAATATAATCAATAATTAATAAACACCGATATACAAAATTAAGATATATCAATTATAAGTGTTTTATCTTAGGAGGATAATAAATGAAAACAGGAACAGTAAAATGGTTTAACTCTGAAAAAGGATTCGGATTTATTGAAGTCCCAGGCGAAAATGATGTTTTCGTACACTTCACTGCAATCCAGAGCAATGAACCAAGAAAAAATTTGGAAGAAGGTCAGAAAGTTCAATTTGATGTTGAAGAAGGACCAAAAGGTCTTCAAGCTGCTAATGTTGTAAAACTATAATATATTTTACAATGTTAAAACATCTTAACATAAATGAACAGAATATTTTAACCACCTTTATTTTAAAAGGTGGTTTTTCATTTTCATAGAGTAACTTTTAAAGTTATTATTTAAAATATACTATTATAAAAAAACACTTATGTACTATTTTCCCATTACTTTTTCCTTCAATTTAAGACCTGTTTCTGTAGCTGCAAGTCCTCCAAGGGCTGTTTCTCTGAGTTCACATGGAATCTGCCTGCCAACTTTATACATAGCCAAAACCGTATCATCAAATGGAATCTTACTGCAAATTCCTGCCATAACCATATCTGCTGTAGTTAAGGCGTTTACAGTTCCTGATACATTTCTCTTAGCACAAGGAATTTCTACGAGGCCAGCCACCGGATCGCAAACTAACCCCATTATATTTTTTATTACTATGGCACCAGCATCCAATGCTTGTTCTGGAGTACCACCCATCATTTCCACTATTCCTGCCGCTGCCATAGCAGCTGCAGATCCGCATTCCGCCTGACATCCACCTTCTGCTCCTGACATACTGGCATTTTTAGCTATTATTACTCCTACTCCAGCAGCAGTAAATAAAGCCCTAATTAATTCTTCCTCATCTTTGTTCAGTCTTTCTCCTGCAGTTATTATTGCTGCAGGAATTATGCCACAAGAACCTGCTGTGGGTGCTGCCACTATTTTTCCCATGGCAGCATTTACCTCTGAACAAGATAAGGCTCTTGCCATAGCTTTTACCATAAATTTACCTGTTAGGGTTTCGCCCCTTTCATAATATCCATTTAATATATAGGCATCTCCTCCTGTAAGTCCACTGATAGATTTCATTTTATGATTTAATCCATGCTCTGCAGAATCTTTCATTACATAAAAATTTTTTCTCATACCTTTTAAAACTTCTTCCCTGCCCTTATTTTCAGATTTCATCTCTTCTTCCACTATATATTCCCATATTTTCATGTGTTTTTTATTGCAGATCTCTATCAATTCACTACCTGTATTAACCATATATTATTCCTCCTCATCTACAGGATTTATAGCACTTACCTTATATATATTAGGTACTTTACCTATTTCATCTATCACATCTTGTAAAACAAAATCGTCTACTTCAAATACCATAGCTGCCCTGGAGCCTTTTATACTTTTTCTATATACTCTCATAAAAGCTATGTTTATTTTATATCTATAAAGTATTTCCGATACTCTGGCAACCATACCTGGCATATCTAAATGATTTATCAATATAGTAGGATAAATTCCTGTAAATTCTATTTTATCCTTATCTACTTCATTTATCACCACATTTCCCCCGCCTATAGATGAACCCATTATTTCTGATACTTCACCATTATCTTTGGTTATAATAAATTTAACTGTATTTGGATGTACATTTCCCAAATCTTTTTCTATAAATTCTATATCAATCCCTTTTTCTTTTGCTATTTCTATGGAGTTTCTCAAATTTTCATCCCAGGGGTTCATACCTAGTATTCCAGCAACTAGCGCTTTATCGGTACCATGACCTTTATAGGTTTTTGCAAAAGAACCATGAAGTAAAAATTGTACCTTTAAAATTTTACCTCCCGCAATAACTTCCGCAATCTTACCTAGTCTTGCAGCCCCTGCTGTGTGGGAACTTGAAGGCCCTATCATTATAGGTCCTAAAATATCAAAAACACCATATTCCCTCATCAATTAACACCAATCCTTTACAACAATTTTATATTATAAAATATATACATTAAAACAAATACTATTATTATATTAAAAATTAGAATATTGCATCATAAATTTACACACCATAAATTTTATAATTATAACATAATTATTGAAAAAATTATATAGGGAGGATTAACTATGAATAGTAAAAATATTCAACTGTTAGAATTACAACGTATTTATGGCAAAATTAGCCCTTTCGAACTAAAAGATAAACTAATTGATCTTGCTAAAAATCAAAAGAAAAAAAGTGTTCGCACCCTTCTAGATGCCGGAAGAGGTAATCCTAATTGGGTAGCAATTACACCTAGAGAAGCCTTTTTTACCTTCGGACAGTTTGCCTCAGAGGAATCTAGAATATCCTGGAACCAGAATGACTTAGGAGGAATGCCAAAGAAAGAAGGCATTGATAAAAGATTCTACACGTATGTAGAAAATCACAAGAATGCTCCTGGAATAGAATTACTTAAAAATATTATAAGTTATGGCATCCATTCTCAAGGATTCAACGCTGAAGATTGGATCTATGAACTGGCAGATGGAATTATAGGAGACAATTACCCTACCCCTGATAGAATGTTAACTCATGTAGAAAAAATAGTTCATCAATATTTAATTGAAGAAATATACAATATTAAAGATCCTTCCATGGAGTTTAAATTATTTGCAGTAGAAGGTGCTACTGCGGCAATGTGTTACATATTTGACTCTTTAATAGCTAATGAATTGCTGCATCAGGGAGATAAAATTGCACTTATGACTCCAATTTTTACTCCCTATCTTGAAATTCCTACTATACCCAGATATAATTTTAATCCAATTAAGATTATGGCATCTGAATCCTTGGAAGACGGCACTCACACCTGGCAATATCCTAAAACCGAATTAGAAAAACTGTGTGATACAACTATTAAAGCTTTATTTTTAGTTAATCCCAGCAATCCGCCTTCAGTGGCCATGAAACCTGAGTCTATGGAACACTTAGTACAGATCGTTAAGAAACATAATCCTAATTTAATGATAATTTCTGATGATGTATATGGAACTTTTGTAGATAATTTTCATTCCATAGTATCAATTTTACCTTCTAATTCCATAGGAGTCTATTCTTTTTCGAAATACTTTGGAGTAACTGGTTGGCGTTTAGGAACAATAGCTCTTCATAAAGATAATGTATTTGATAAACTTTTAAAATCACTGCCAGAAGATAAAAAGAAATCCCTGAAAAAACGCTACGAGGCCCTTTCAATCAATCCAGAAGAAATCAACTTCATCGACAGAATTGTAGCTGATAGCCGTCAAGTGGCACTTGAACATACTGCAGGCCTTTCTACCCCACAACAAGTACAAATGGCTTTTTTTGCAGTTTTCGACCTAATAGATAGAGAAAAGAAGTATAGAAATTTGACAAAGAGTATTTGTCGAAGACGAAAAAAATTGTTATTTCACGGACTGGAAATAGAACTAAAAAAAGATGAGTATGATGCCTCTTATTATGCTGAATTCGATTTACTTGAATGGTCAGAACACCATTATGGCAAAGAATTTGGAGAATACTTAAAGAAAAATTATAAACCAGTAGATGTTCTTTTTAAATTGGCAGAAAAATCTTCTATAGTACTACTGGGTGGTGCAGGATTTTATGCACCAGAATGGTCTATAAGAATCTCCTTAGCAAACTTAGATGATAATTCCTATTCTAAAATAGGTGATGTGCTCCACAATATTTTAAAATATTATGTAAAACATTGGAAAGATGGTCAAAAATAAATAACCTACAATAGTAGCCGTTCGGATAAAACAAGAAAGTAGATTCTTAGATAGCTATACTATTATAGGAATCTACTTAAATAAGTATTATCTGACACACTCTATTTTTTTATGAAGGCATTTTGTTAATGCACATAGACTTTAAGTGTTCTTTTATTTCTTCTATACTCTTACCTATACTGGCATCTACCACAGCTATCAATGACGACTCTACAAGTGCCCCATTTATTATTTGTACTCTAGATTGCATTTTGGGTTCTAAAAATTCAATTGCCATCTCTGCATTCATGTATGCACTACCTAGATCAAATAATATTAGTACTCCATCTTCACTGTAGACCTTTTCTATAGCACTCTTTATTTTACATGCATCAGTGCCAAGTCTGCCATCCTTTGTACCTCCAGCAGCTGCAACACTGCTGCCTGGTGATATTTGTTCAACCAGGTTTTTTACTCCATTGGCAATTTCACTACTGTGTGATACGATTACAACTCCAACCATAAAAATACCTCCTTGGCATAATAAATTTAATAAACCTACATTAACTCTTTCCTGTCTCACACATTTTCTTAACTTCTTCATATATAGTATTAAGTATAAGATAGCTGGAAGCTGCCCCCGGATCTGGATATCCTATACTTTTATTTCCTAAATAACTAGCTTTTCCATTTTTACAAATTATACTTTTAGTACTGTTCACACCTTTAAATGCAGCATTTTTTGCCTTTTCGAGGGATTGTACACTATCTAATCCTTTACTTATGGAACATCTCAAAGAATTCACCGCTGGTTCTATGGCATCTATCATAGTCTTACCTCCAATTCTTCCTTTTCCCCTCATTTTAATTCCAGCTAAGGCTTGTTCCAACATTTTCAAAAAATCATTTATATTTACAGTCTGTTTCCCTTCTACTGCCATACCCGCCCTTATAAAAGCTGTACCATAAAGAGACCCAGAAGCCCCTCCTGTATTTGATACTAAAATCATTCCAGTCTTTTTTAAAATATATCCTATATCACTCAGATCCTTGTCTTTTAACTTTCTCTTCACCGCTGTAAATCCCTTGTCCAAATTCAATCCATGGTCTCCATCTCCTATAGCTGCATCTAATTCAGTCAAATAATCTACATTTTCATTTATTAATGTGGCCATACTATTTATTATTTCTCTTACTTGTACTACATTTATGCTCATATATATGTATCTCCTTCTACATTTATATTTTATATAAATATTTACTTTAGCAGCTACGTTATCGTTTACAGTTACATTTTACCTATCAGCATTCTATACTCTTTATATATATTACATATAATATATAGGAAATATAAAAAATGTGCAATATTTTATTCATAAAATTAAAAAATAATTTGGTACATTTACAATTACAGCTACATAATATAAATAAAAGTAAAAGTATGTCATTACACCTGCAAAAGCGCTTTTACTTAATTATAATAAAGCTAACAGGAAGTGATTTTAATTGTCCTATGGTGAAATAGATTATATCTTCAGAAGACTTATCACCGGCGTAGATACAAAAATTCCTTTACAAAATGGCAAACTGGTAACTGCCATAAATTTTGATAATGCAGCTACTACTCCTCCTTTTAATTATGTCTTAAAAAAAATAAATGATTTTTCACCATATTACTCCTCAATCCATAGAGGAACTGGTTTTAAATCTAAATTATCCTCTGAAACTTACGAGATGTCCAGAAATATTATATGTGATTTTGTCCACTGCGATAGTAAAGAAAATGCAGTAATTTATGTAAAAAATACTACAGAAGCTATAAATAAGTTAGCTTACATTTTTAATTACCTATACAAAGATCCAGTTATACTAACTACCAGGATGGAACATCATTCCAATGATTTACCCTGGAGACATAAATTTAAAGTAAATTATGTAGAATTGGACGAGCTTGGAAAATTAAACTTATCGGATTTAGAATACAAATTGAAAAAGTATAATGGTAAAATTAAACTTGTATGTGTAACCGCTGCCTCTAACGTAACTGGATATAAAAATCCAATACATGAAATAGCGAAAATTACCCATAGCTTTGGAGCACAAATTCTTGTTGATGGTGCACAAATTGTACCTCATTGTCCTATATATATGAAAGGCCCCTCAAAAGAAGAATCTATCGACTACCTAGCTTTTTCTGCCCATAAAATGTACGCCCCTTTTGGAACAGGTGTATTGATAGGCCCCAAAAAAACTTTCCACAATGTGAGCCCGGAATACAGTGGGGGTGGTACAATAAGGTTAGTAACAGATGACTATATACTCTGGGCTGATCCTCCTGAAAAAAATGAAGCTGGAACACCTAATGTACTGGGAGTTGTAGCTCTTACTGCCGCAATAAAAATTCTAAATAAACTAGGAATGAATACCATAGATAAAAGAGAAATGCAGATCTATAACTATGCCTTGAGTAAAATGCTTAGACTTCCAGATATTATTTTTTACGGAGATACAAAACCAAACTGCAGTAAAGTGGCTATCCTACCTTTTAACATAAAAGGAATTCACCACGAAACAACTGCAAAACTCCTTTCAGATTTAGGAGGTATTTCAGTACGAAGCGGGTGCTTTTGTGCCCAACCATATGTCCAAAGACTTTTAAAAATCTCTCCAGATGAAATAAATTATTTTAAATATCATTATAATGATTTCCGACCTGGCATAGTTAGGTTAAGTTTTGGATTATATAATACTTATAACGAAGTAAATATTTTAATAAATATTTTAGAAGAGATAATTAAAAATAAAAATAAAATTAAAAAATAAAGTTATGTTAAGGTCAGGTGGAGAAGAGCATTCCTTATAGGCAAGCTCCATCTGAACCTTAAAATTACTTGACCTATGTTATAATTTTGTAATACTAATCATCTACTAGAAAGCCCTGCAGATAATATAAACAACATAAGTATTGGAGTACTATCACATATAATCCAGCCTAAAAATATACATATAAGACTTATTTTACTATGTTTCTTGTAAAAATATAGTATCAAATTATATATAAAAAACACATTGGTCATAATAAATATAATAACTATTGGAACTGGATTTGAAGTTCCATATGTCACTACAGTGTGAATCATAAAAATTAATGCTAATGCAGTAGTTATAAAAAAAGATACTTTAAGTCCATCCCTATTCTTAACTTTAGAAAATATATAATATCCATCATATATACATAACGCTAGAGGAAGCAACGCAATAATTTCCAGCTTATCTATATAAAAATATGCTGTAACCAAAACTGCTGTAAAAAGCAGCACTTTAATATTAAAATTTAAACTTTTGTTATTCATTATAAACACTATCCCTCACAATAGTTTGTATAGATTCTACATTCAATGATCTTTTATATAAAATTTTATCTAAGATTTTTTAATATCTCTAATAAATACTTCCATGTTCTCTGTGTAGAAGGTATACTTAAATGTTCATTAGGACTGTGAATATCAAAAATATCTGGTCCTAAGGAAACCATATCCAACTGACCATTAAATTTTTCTTCAAAAATTCCACATTCAAGTCCCGCGTGAATTGCACTTATTACTGGTTTCTCTCCAAATAATTTCTCATATACCTCTACCATAATTTCTCTTATTTTGGAATAAGACTTATATTTCCATTCTGGGTAACTTGATTCAACTTCTACTTTAGCCTCTATAAAACTTCCTATAGTGGCTATAATATTAAATATATTATCTCTCAAACTTCTTACAGAGCTTCTTATTGAACTTATAAATTCTACACTATCTTCTTTAATTACAACTGTGCCTAAATTTAATGAACTTTCTACAAGTCCTTCTATATTCATGCTCATGCTCTGAACTCCATTGGGAATTAAATAGATAAAATTAATTACATTTCCCGTAGTATTATAGGACATGACTTTTTGCGGTAATTCCGTTACAGTTTTCAATTCTATTTTTAAGCCTGGATCTGATGCCCTAAACTCATCTTTTAGCACATTTTCTAAATTTGATATAATATCTTTTACTGTAGAATTATATTTAGAGTTTACTAATATAATAGCTTCCGACTCACAAGCTATAACATTATGTTTGGAACCTCCTCCTATTGAGCCTATTTTAAAATCTATTTTAGTTGTTAAATTTTTAAGCAGCCTACCCATCAGCTTATTTGCATTTGCCCTCTCCTTGTGTATTTCTGAACCAGAATGACCACCTTTTAACCCTGTAATTTTAATTAAAAAAGCTTTATCATCTTCATTTATATTATCCCATTTTATAGGGATATTTACTTTAGCTGAACACCCTCCGGCACATCCTACAAGTAATACTCCTTCTTCCTCTGAATCTATATTTACAAGAATTCTCCCCGTTATATTTTTAGGATCCAAGGCAATAGCCCCATTCATGCCTGTTTCTTCAGAGGTAGTAGCCAGTAATTCCACTGGAGGATGAGGTATATCTTTGGAAGCCAGAATAGCAAGACCCATTGCAATTGCTATGCCATCATCTCCCCCAAGTGTTGTACCTGCTGCATATATCATGTCATCTACTACTCTTAATTTTAACAGATCTTTAGTAAAATCATGTTCTACTCCTACATTTTTTTCACATACCATATCCATATGTCCCTGCAATATTACCCCTGGACTATTTTCATATCCTTTAGTTCCTTTTTTCTTTATAACTACATTTAATGCCTTATCCTGTATAACTTCTAAATTATGTCGTTTTGCAAAAGAAACTAAATAATCACTTATTTCTTTTTCATTTCCCGATTCCCTGGGTATGCTGCTAAGTTCCTCAAAGTATTTAAATACTTCAGCTGGTTCAATATCTTGTAATACTCTAATCATATTAATCATCCTTTCCTAGAGTACTGATAATTATTTTATCAAGTTCTTCTTAGACTTAAGTGAAGGTCCTCCAATTTTTTTAAAAATGGGGGTGTCTTAGCACTGATAGCCTTCATATAAAATTGAAATATATACTATATAGTAATAGTATAACTACATTATATCACTTAGAAAAAACTATTCCATAATTATATAGCATATCAAATTACACAAATTTCACATGACTATTTGATACTATACCCATAATCATTAGTTATAATTTTTTTAAAGGAACAGTTAAATAAAACAATTTACCACATATCATATGGTAAAAAATTAGGAGGTATTACAAATGTTAAAAATGAAATACAAATTGCTTTCAGCTTTAGTGCTTACAGTGCCGCTACTGGTAAATACAGGGATTGCTACAACAGTACATGCATCTCCTGCTAATAATGTTAAGACTAATATAGTCTATAAATCTCATTATTCTTTTGAAAACTTTAAAACTAAATTAGATGGTCTAGCAGCAGCAGGAAGTATAAGTCCAAGCCAAGAAAATATAATATTGAACCTGTATTATAATAATAAAATAACAACAAGAGAAACTTTTAAGGCTCAATTAGATGCTTTAGTAGCCGCAGGAAGTATAACACAAAATCAGGCAGTGTCCATTTTAAATGCATTTAGTGGTTGGGGACCTAGCTGGCAAGTACCAGCACATAATATAAAACCGCATAATCCCTCTAAATAAATTTATACCATAGAAAATATAATACACTCATCTATTAAAATAGTAAAAATTTTAAGTAAATGTATAAATTTCAGTTAAATACTACTTTATATATTTATATGTTTTGTTCAAAAAGCATACAAAAAGCTAGGGGGAAGTTAATAAAAGAACTTCTCTCTAACTTTTATTTATAACTATATGATTTTAATATAGGGAAATATTCATATAGTTTAACAATATTCACCTTTTATAAGTATTATGAACCTATGAAAATAAAAGCCTTAGAATTTTACTCAGCTATAATACTAATTTAAGTTGAGGTGATAAAATTGTCTAAAAAGATATATTTGGTTGAGGATGAATATAACTTAAACATTTTACTTGAGAAGTACCTTAAAAATGAAGGCTATGATGTAACTACTTTTTCTGATGGAAACTGTGCGAAAAACAGAATAAAAGACATGCCGGATCTCTGGATTCTGGATATAATGCTCCCCGATATAAATGGATATGTATTAATTAAATACATAAAGCAAAATAACAAAGATACACCTGTCATATTTATATCTGCAAGAAATGAAGAATTTGATAGAGTAGTGGGGTTAGAACTTGGCAGTGATGATTATTTACCAAAACCATTTTTGCCCAGAGAATTAGTTATACGGACTAATAACCTTATGGCAAAAATTTATGGTAATACTAATATAACACAAAATTTAAGCATACAAATTGGAGAATATCTTATTAATAAGAAACAAAGAATAGTTTTGTTTAAAAACCAAGAACTGAGACTTACCAATAAAGAATTTGAATTATTAAGCTATCTTGCTGAGAACAAGAATAGTTTGATTTTAAGAGAACAAATTTTAACAAATGTTTGGGGTAACAACTATTTTGGTTCTAACCGGGTAGTAGATGATACCGTAAGAAGGCTTAGAAAAAAAGTAGATAAATTAACTATAGAAACAATATATGGATATGGCTATAAATTGGTCAACAGTCAATGAAAGTATTTAAGGCAAAATCATAGCAGTAAATAGAACAAACGGTGTAAGCTTTATAATTAAATATCCAAATTTATGATAAATATCAAGTTATTCTAAGGTTCAGGTGAAGTTTACTTATGAGAAATACTTTTCTTCATCTGAACCTTAGGGTCACTTATTTATCTTTTCCTTTACTTTTACTTATTCTACCGATTATTTCGGGTACCAATTCTATAAGTTTTTCAACATTAGCCTTATCTCTTATAGGAATCATTTTAATCATATCACCCTTTATTACAAGTACTGCATCTGGACTTATTTTTGCACCTGCTCCCAGGCCTGAACCTAAACCTTCCTGCTTATTTTGAGAATTAGAACCTTGTCCTCCACCAGTTCCACATCCAAAGGTAACAGTTATAAATGGCACCAGAGTAATGCCTTCTATACTTATTGGGTTACCCACAACAGTTTCTGTTTTAAAAAAATTTTCTAATTTTGAAAATAACACTTCTGTATTTTCTTTAACACTCATATGATTACCTCACCTTCGCTAATTTATTTTTTCTGGTTTTAGATCTTCCTGTAAATTTCATTTTTAATTTACTTATCATATTTCTATATATATCAAGTATAAGCAATTTAAATATTAAAAGAATTAAAGTCATAATTTTTAATTTTCCATTAACTTTTATATGTAAGTCAAAAAATTTCTCAGAAAAATTAGGACTTAATCTTATAGAATTCCCAGGAAAAATTAAGGAAGTGGCTGAAATAAATCCACTAAATATTCCTGTTATGTAAGGATCTTCGAATCCATAAATTCCTTCCATATTTACATGTTCAGGTTTAATTATTGAAATAACTTTTATTAAATAATCTTTATATGTATAAACCTTCTTAATTCCATTTAGTATATCAAAAGATGATTCATCTGTGTTATACTCTTCTTTATATTTACTTTTAATAAATTTTTTGTCACACTTGTTTTCTTTATAATTTATTTTTAATTTCTTTTTCAAGAATACCAATTTTATAAATAATTCTATATTTTCATCATTACCCTTTCCAGTTATAGAAATAATATTCAAAAGCGCGTTTACTTTTATATTATAGTTAATTTTATATTCTACATAAATCAGTTTAATTTTATATTTTATATTGCTAATTATTATAAGAATTAAAAATATTATAAATAGCAATATTATACTTCCTATTATCTTCAAAACAATCAAAACAGATATACCTCCTTCTCTAATCTGGCATAATATTATTTCTAGAGCTTTTTCATCTATTCATTAACATATCATACCTCTTAAAAAGTTAAGCAATTATATATATTTTTAAGCTAGTTTCTGCTAAAATTTATATGAAGTTTACTTTAAAGGGGGTAAATTATGCTTTTTTTCTTATACTTATCAGGAACTTTAAATATTCTATTGGGTGCATTTTTGTTTTCCAGACAAAATAAAAAAATAAAAACTAAAAACCTTAGTGAAAAACAGATATTAGAATATTGGATAAAAAAGATGATTGTAAATATAATGTTAATGTGTATAATGTCTATATTTTTGTTATTTATTCTTCCACTTTCAATATGGCTTATAGGCCCTAAAGAAGTAGGCATTATTGATAAAATTATAGAAACTAAAAACTTAGCCCCAATTTCCTCCTCCAATAAAGATCAGTATATAAAAGAGACAGTAACTAATAATGTTAAAACTTATGTTGTCAATATAGGAGATATTAAATCGCAAAATCTTCTAGATTTTGGCAGTAACTCTGTAGAAGTAATATCCACTAAAAAAGAGAGTCCAAAATACGAGAAAATAGCCAGGTACAAAATAACAAAACTAAAAGGTAATAATATAATATACTCCGCAGTAAATGATATCTATGCCAATGTATATATACAATATGATGAAGGAAAACTTGTAGCAAATAAAATAAAACTAATTGTACCATAAAATATACATAACCTATAGGTAATATTTAGCTATATAAAGTCATTATAACATATAAACTTCAAGGAGGGATTACATGTTTAATTATTATGAAATTATAATAATCTTATTTGTATTACCCTCAAAGGGAAAATCATACTTTAAAAAATTAGGGGTTGAAAATGGGTAAATATTTCTTTATAAAATTAGCATCAGTCCTGTTAATAATCACAACTGTACTTGTAATATATAGAATTCATGTATTTCAAAGTAAAATAACAAATATTTATAAATACAGTGAAATTCAAATACCTTTAAATAATAAAATTACACAGAATGATAATGCTTTAAAAAATATTTCCATAAAAGACGAAAATAACAACAACATCGATACTTATGTTTTCTTAAGTGCCAGCGGTAAAACTCTAATGATAAATCCACCCATAGATGGATTTTATGAAAATAGCAAAATTTTGATTACCATAAATAAAAATGACACACTGTATTTTAAAGTAAAAACAGGTAATTCAATTACACTATCAAAAAGTATAAGGAAACCTGAATATGGAGATATAATAGGAACTACCGGTAGGTTTATGGGATATGAATATGACCACTATGGCATATATGTAGGAAATAATAAAGTCATCCATTATTGCAGTAGTACAGGCAATGCAAAAGATGCAGAAATACAGGAAACAGATATGGAACCTTATTTTAAAGAAAAAAATTACTTTATTTTAAATATAAAAGGCACTGTAGAATTTAACTCATATGAAACTGTAAAAAGAGCAGAAACAAGACTTGGAGAAAAAAGCTATAATCTACTGCAAAACAACTGTGAACACTTTGTAATTTGGGCTAAGACTGGTAATTCAGAATCCCTTCAACTGGAAAATCTATCTGAAAAAGAATTAGTGCAAGTAAAAATGTTTACAGCTATGGGAATAAATCTACAATAAAAAACTAAGAGTTATGGAAAAATGTCTTCCATAACTCTTAATCAAATCACTGCTTTAAATTTTAATAACCCTTTTACTGAATACTATATAGTCCTTTACTTTCCATATATTTGTAAATAGAGTCTCCATGCTGTTGTTCTTCCTTTTGTATATGATTTAATACATCCCGGACATTTGTATCCTTAAATTCAAATATAGAAGTATCATATGTACCCGAAATATACTTTTCTGTCATAAGCATATCCTTACACATTTCCGCATCAGAAACCTGGCTACCTGCTGGTAACGAACTAGAAAAATTATTCATACTTGGATTTGCAGCTGCACTTTGCTTGTTATTTGTATCAGGTACCTGACCCTGCAAGATGGAGTTAATGCTATTTACATGTTCCCGCTCAATGGAAGCATTATTTAAAAATAGCTGCTTTAGTTGAGAATCCTTTGCCTGATTGGCATAGTTGGTATACTTTTGTACACATATAGCTTCATGACTTTTCTGATCTTCTAATAATGCCCTCTCCTTATTACTCAAACTTACTGAATTGGTTAAATTTATAGACATAAAAAACACCTCCAAGATTATTATGTATACTTAAAACAAATTTATACATAAAAAATACTTCAAATAAAAATATAATTTTATTTGAAGCCATAAAAGTTTCTTAATCGTATAATATTATAGAAAGATCTATGTAAACTCCCGATACACATAAATATATAAATTGGAGGGTACACAAATTATATAGTAAAACCATTTGATGGGAGTTTACATAAACTTAATTTACTAATTACCAATATAATTATCATTTAACATGATTATATCATTAAACCAGCATATTTAAAACCTCTATATGAATAAATTTTTTAAAGACCAAATTTACGTTAACACAATCCAGGGCTGTGAATATATTATCATTGTAGAGAGAATATACGAGGTGAAAATATTGTATTCAAGATTTATTCCCTGTTTAAATCCAGAATTTATGCGCTCTCCTGTCCTTCCTAATACTTCAAATAAACAGTTGGCAAGAGCATATGTTCCTATGCAACCATATATAGGTTTACTTCCTTTAAACGTTGCACTAAAAAAAGGAACCGTATTCCCAAATCTTGTCATACCTTATCCTGAAGATGAAGATAATAAAGACAATAAAAATTTGAAGTAGGAGGAAGTAAATATGGATACTCGCGAAAAATTATTAGATAAAATTCGCCAACTAGAATTTGCTACATTAGATTTAAATCTATTTTTAGACAACTTTCCCGATAATAAAAAAGCATTGTCAGACTTTAACACTCTTTCAAAACAACTTATGCACCTAATAAGAGAATATGAATTAAACTTTGGTGCTCTATTTAACTTTGGATTTTCTCAAAGCCAGTACCCTTGGACATGGACAAATGAACCCTGGCCTTGGGAATCTGACATAGAGGAGGTTTGACGTATGTGGATTTATGAAAAAAAGTTACAACATCCTGTAAAAATTAAATGTAAGGATATACAAATGGCAAAATATTTGGTTGCTCAATACGGCGGTCCAGACGGAGAATTAGGTGCTGCCCTTAGATATTTAAACCAGCGTTATACCATGCCTACTGGTAAAACTAAAGGATTACTTACAGATATAGGAACTGAAGAACTAGCTCATGTTGAAATTATATCTACAATGATATATCAATTATTAGAAGATGCTACTATAGATGAACTTAAAGAAGCAGGACTAGCTTCCCACTATACCCAACATGGCCGGGCTACTTTTCCTACAGATGCTAACGGTGTTCCATGGACAGCTGCATATATTCAAGCTACTGCAGATCCTATAACAGATCTCCATGAAGATATGGCTGCAGAACAAAAAGCCAGAACAACTTATGAACACTTAATAAAATTGACAGACGATGCCGACATAAAAGATGTTTTAAAATTTTTATGGGCAAGAGAAATTGTCCATTTTCAACGTTTTGGAGAAGCTCTTGTACAGGTCCAGGATCTTATGGATACTAAAAAGTGCTTCTAAATAACTATTAAGAATTAAAAGTTATGAGTTATGAATTAAGAGTTACGGATAATTTTCTTCCGTTAACACTCCCGAAAATTTAAAATATAGAATTATTAAAGCAAAGCTTTAATAATTCTTATATTTGAATAAATAACAAATCTAAGATTTTTCGTAACAAAGTGGAGAAAAATCCTCCGTAACTTTTCACTTTTAATTCTTAACTCTTAACTATAATAAAATTTACCCCCCTATAAATTCCCCGCCATTTACATGTATAATTTCACCTGTAATATAAGAAGCATCCGGTGAGGCAAGAAATACATAAGCCGGTGCTACCTCTACTGGCTGAGCAGGTCTTTTTATAGGGCTATTTAAGCCAAATTTGCCTACCTTTTGAGGACTAAAGGAAGATGGAATAAGCGGTGTCCAAACCGGTCCTGGTGCCACTGCATTTACCCTTATATTTCTGTCTATCAAAGACAAGGCCATAGAACGGGTAAAAGATACTATTGCACCTTTCGTACAAGAATAGTCCAAAAGTGTTTCATTACCATTGTAAGCAGTTATAGATGATGTATTTATTATAGAACAGCCCGGTTTAAAATAAGGTAAAACAGCCCTTGTAAGATAAAACATACTAAATATATTTGTCCTAAAAGTTCTCTCCAATTGTTCATTTGTTATATCCTCAATACTATTCTGCGTAAATTGTACTGCAGCATTATTTACCAACACATCTATCTTATTAAACTTATCTATGGTCTTTTTAACGGCGATATTACAGAAATTGTTATCTGAAATGTCCCCCGACAGCAATAAACATTGTCTTCCATTGGCTTCAATAACCTTTTTTGTATCTTCTGCATCATTGTGTTCATCATAATAAACTATTGCCAAATTGGCACCTTCCTTTGCAAAAGCCACAGCAACCGCTTTTCCTATGCCGCTGTCTCCCCCTGTGATTAATACAACTTTATCTTTTAGCTTACCAGTTCCTATGTAATCTGGACTTTCAAATATAGGTATTGGATTCATCTCAGATTCGATTCCTGGATGTCTATTTTGTTTCTGTTCTGGAACAGATTTGGGAAAGTTCAAGTAAAATTTATTATTCATATTATAATCCTCCTACTACTTTAAAATCAATTAACAATAGTATGGATAACTATAGAAATTATAATTCATCAAATATCCTAAACCATTAATTTCTAAATAATTTTACATCAACAAAAAAGAGTAAGCTCAAAGCCTACTCTCTTAATTTCCCGCATTATAACCAAAATACCGTTGTTCTTTCATTGATACCTATCTTCTACAATAGGTGGGCGCTCTCACTGATATCTCTATCGCCTTAATGCCTTAAAGGTCTCATAAAAGGTCCATATCCACATCCGTCTGTTGAACTCCCTTAACTTGACTGTAGGTTCAAGATAAGAACTTCACAAATATTTCAGAAATTATTTAAATTACTTACTTTGGTGCGAAGGATGGGACTTGAACCCACACGAAGTTACTCGCTACCCCCTCAAAGTAGTGCGTCTGCCTATTCCGCCACCTTCGCATTAATTATATCTTTAAAAATAGCAAAATATTTAATCAATAATTAACTACTTAACTTCCACTAACTCCAAACATTTCACACTCTATTGTCCTCACATTACAATAGTATTATAATCACTTTTCATAAGGCTGTCAACTAAAATTTAATAATGAGCTTATTAGTAAAAAGCCTTTATACAAAAATTTATAAATTCTGTAATTTACCTCCACCCTCTTAATATATTTATCTGTTTCCTTAAAAGGTATATAGTCAAGATTTTCCCCGTCTGTTGAATGCTCCGAATCACTTAACCACTTTTGTACATTACCCCTGCCCCCATTATATGCAGCTAGGACCAGCTTCATGTTGTTGTTAAATTCCATCTTTAAATCATTTAAATACCAGCATCCCATTCTAATATTAAATTCCGGATCATATAGCATACCTTCTTGAAAATCTGTTATATTCATCTTTTCTGCTGCCCATTTAGCCGTATCCGGAGTTATTTGCATGAGACCTATGGCATTTTTATTTGATTTTACATTTCTTTTAAAATTACTCTCTGTCTTAATTACAGCCATTACAAAATAGGCATCCAGACCATACTCTTTAGAATATTTTACTATGTAATCTGAATATTTTAAAGGAAAGTAATATCTTATAACACTCTTTGCACTGAATATTGCTATTATTATCAATAGTACTATTACTATTTTACTTTTAGATTTCAATCTTATATATGCCTTAATATTACACTTTAAGGCACTCCACCCCCTATAATTTCAAAGTTATTTTATTTAATATTTCTTTTAACTGTCTTTTAGTTTCATCTAAAGTATTTGAATTATCCAACACAAAATTAGCATATTTTTTCTTTTCTTCTAAAGACATTTGAGAATTTATTCTATCAATTATCTGCATCTCTGTCAACTTATCTCTTTCTTTTACTCTACACATTTGGATTTTTTTACTTACCCATACCAGTAAAATCATATCCGTGTATTTGTGGAATCCATTTTCTATGAGAGTAGCTCCATCTATTACACAAAGCCTTTCACCTTTTTTGCCTAATTCATCTACTTTTTTAAATATTTCTTTTTTTATAAAAGGAATTATGATATTTTCATATCTATTTTTTTTATCTATATCTGAAAATATATAATCCCCCAACTCTCTTCTTTTTAACTTTCCTGAGCTGTCAATAAATCTTTCTCCGAAAACAGACTTTACTTTATCAATTATTACACTATGTTTTTCAACTACATCCCTAGCTACAATATCAGCATCTATTATCTTTATCCCTTCTTCTTTTAACATGCTGGAAACAGTACTTTTTCCACTCCCTATACCTCCCGTAAGTCCTATTTTAATCATGTCCCCACCCCTGTTTTAATTATTTTATTTAGCCTCGTACCAATTTTGCCCTATACTTATATCCACCTCAAGAGGAACTTTCAATTTAAACACATTTTCCATTTCCCATTTTACAATACTTTTTACATCTTCCAGTTCATCTTTATATACATTTAAAACCAGTTCATCGTGAACTTGAAGTATTATCTTGCTTTTAAAATTACTATGTTCCAATTTATCATACACATTTACCATAGCTATTTTTATAACATCTGCTGCACTTCCCTGAATAGGGGTATTCATGGCTAATCTTTCCCCTAATGCTTTCATTATTTTATTAGAAGATCTTATTTCTGGTATAAACCTTCTTCTATTTAATAGTGTAGTAACATAAAAGTTTTTTTCAGCTTGTTCTACTATATTATCCATATATAATTTTACATTGGGGTATCTTTCAAAATACGTATCTATATAAGATTTTGCTTCTCTTCTGGATATATTTAAATTTCTGGCTAAACTGAAATCTCCAATACCATATACTATACCAAAATTCACAGCCTTTGCATTACTTCTCTGAGTAGATGTAACTTCATCTAAAGGAACTTTAAATACCTCTGAGGCAGTCTTACTATGAATATCACTATGATTTATAAATGCATCTATTAAATTTTCATCACCTGAAATATGAGCTAATATCCTAAGTTCTATTTGTGAATAATCTGCAGAAAGTATAATACAATCTTCATTATCCGGCACAAATATTTTCCTTATTTCTTTTCCCATTTCATATTTTATAGGTATGTTCTGAAGATTAGGTTCAGTACTTGAAAGTCTTCCTGTAGTAGTTACCGTTTGATTAAAATTCGAATGAATTTTACCATCTTGCTCTATTACTCCTTTTAATCCTTCAATATACGTAGAATATAATTTAGTCAGCTGTCTGTAATAAGTTATTTTTTCAATTATAGGATGTTTGTTTTGTAATTTTTCTAACACATCTGCATTAGTGGAATATCCTGTTTTAGTCTTTTTTATAACAGGTAAATCCAATTTTTCAAATAATATTTTGCCAAGCTGCTTTGGAGAATTTATGTTGAATTCTTCTTCAGAAAGAGAATATATTTCCTTTTGAACCTTGCCTATTTCTATCTTAAATTTATCTTCTAGTTGTATTAACTTATCTCTATCTACCTTGAACCCTTCATATTCCATAGATGCAAGCACATAGATAAGAGGCTGCTCTACTTTATACAGTAAGTGATCCATATTGGCATCTGATATTTTCTCTTTTAAAACAGAATATAGTTTGCTAAATAATGTGATTTCTTTTATAAAATAATCCTGATCTTCCTTTGAAATTTCCATCCCCAAATATTCCTTAATAATATCTGCCAATTCATAGTTAGCTCTGGCAGGATCCATTAAGTAAGATGCTATCTTTATATCAAATTCTATGCCTAGAAGTTTTATTCCCATTCTATGAAGTATACTGCAAGGTATTTTTACATCATAGCTCACTTTACTTAGGCTGGAATCTTCAAATAAAAGTTTTGCTGTTTCTACTGCCCTAACACCATTTTCATTATATATTTTTTTCATATCTATTTGAAAGTTTTTTTCTCCTATATTTACAAATATTTTATCTATATAGCTTTTAGAATAACTATTTTCATTTACAACTTTAAAATTAATATGCAATAAATTATTCTTTATAGCTGTGGTAGATAAATATTGTGCAAAATTACAAAATTTATGCAAATTATCTATAATATCAAATTTTACTTGAAAATTTTCTATTTTATCTTTCTCTCTTTCTTCCATTTTAGGTATTTTGTCTACCAAAGATTTAAATTGTAGTTTTTCAAATAATTTTCTTAAGCCTTCAGCATCATACTGTTCTTTAGACTCAATAGATTGCAGATCTATTTCTATAGGAACATCTGTAACAATAGTAGCAAGTCTTTTGCTAAATACAGCCTGTTCCATATAATTTTCCAGATTTTCTTTTAACTTTTTTCCTTTAATACTATCTATATTCTGAAATACATTTTCTATACTTTTATACTCTCTTATAAGCTTAAAAGCAGTTTTTTCTCCTATACCAGGAACTCCTGGTATATTATCTGAAGTATCTCCCATAAGTCCTTTTACATCTATAAACTGTGTGGGAGTTACTCCATACTCATCTATCATTCTATTTCTATCATATATCTCCTTTTGTGTTATACCTTTTTTGGTTATGACGATCTTTACTGAATCCGTAGCCAATTGAAGGGCATCCCTATCTCCAGTAATTACATATACCTCTATACCCTGATTTTCTGCAAAAGTAGATAATGTTCCCATGAGATCATCAGCCTCAAATCCGTCTATTTCAAAAATATTTATAGATAGAAGATTCAATATTTCCTTAACTATTGGAAATTGCTGTGACAGTTCAGGAGGCATTTTTTTTCTACCTGCTTTATATTCACTGTACTTATCATGTCTAAAGGTAGGTGCACTTCTATCAAAAGTACATACTATATAACTAGGTTCAATCTCTGTTTTCATTTTTAACAGCATATTTACAAATCCATAAACTGCATTTGTATGAATTCCCTCTGAATTAGTTAAATCAGGCAGAGCATAAAAGGCCCTATTCATTAAGCTGTGCCCATCCAGTATCAATAATTTTTCCTTAGACATATAATCACCTCCAAAATTTTATTTTAGATGCCTTTCAACAAATCAAGTGATTCTTAGGTTCAGGTGGAGTTTGCTCATGAGGAATGCTTTTCTCCAACTTCTATATTATAACATCTTACTATATCTGCTCTCTACTACTTAGATACCTTGTTAACACATAATTTATTTAATTCCCAGCACCTCAAACAGCTTTTTATAATTTATGTCTGTTTCAATACCACATTTATGCCAATGGTTCTTACATCCACAATAATCAAGGATAACACATTGAGGTACTAAATTCAAATCTCTAGCCTTTAAGCCTCCTTCTATTAAATTTAACACACATGCTATACCCACAATACCTATGTCTCCATATTTAATATCTTTTGTGTTAGAAAAAGCATCACTTTCATGGGGAACTATATAAACTTTAAAATTATGTTGTTCTCCTGTTTTACCCAATATATTAACTTTGCACTTTTCAGAACAATTCATACATATAAAACCTTCATTTACTTTTTTTCTTCTGCATACTCCATAAGGTTTTAGACACATACAGGCAGGAATAATAACTTTTTTATCATTTGTTTTCAAAAATGTATTTCTAAAAGCCTTGTTTAAAATTTCTGCTCCCACCATATTAAGATGATACTCAACTTCTTTACGTCCACAAAAAATATTATCTTCTCTCGTTTCATAAAATTTATATTCATTATTCAGAAAGCTTTTAACTTCTGAAGTATAAATTCCAAGTGCTTTCATAGATTCTTTTTCAAACCAAACTGCTGTTTTGACAGCTATGTCCATTATATCAGATACATAATTTTCATCATTATTTTTAAAAAATGAATTCCATATATTCATTCTTTTAACTTCATATCTAAATTCTCCTGATGCCTTAAGCCATATTATCAATTTTTTAAAATCATTTCTACTATATGATGTATAAATCCTATCTTGGTCATCTACATTAATTAAAAGATATTTATATGACAGTTTTCCCCTTAAATTATCTATATAACTTTTAAAAACCCATGAATACTTTCTTATACTTGAAAGCAAAATTAAAATTCTACAGGGCACTTTAGGTGCATTTAATGCCTTTTTTATATACACATTCCACAAAACTCCTATAATTAAAAATTCCAATTCATATTCTTCCCTACTTCGCAATTTCCCTACATTGGAATATACAATATAGTCCATAAAATCATCTATTATATTATCTGTTCTAACTCTAATTTTTTGTAATACTTTACTGGCAAAATCAGATATAAATTTATAATATTCATTAGAATTATGGAATTTATATCTAAGATCATAAGTTATACAATTCTTCATATACTTTCTCTCCTAATTATAGTTTATACAAATAGTTTTTGCTTTTATAATAATTTAATTATTTTTTATATATTTTTACAAAATAATTCATTTTATGATATATGTACCAATATATCCAGCAATTTAATAAGGATATACTTTGGAAATACTGTTAAAATAACAATTATAAGATAAGACAAGCCTAAACTTCCAAAAACAGGATGAAGTGCGGGGAATAACAATTATTTGAGGTGAATCTTTTTATTAGAAAGTAGGACAATCCCTGTCCAAACCTGTCAGCTAACCTCGTAGGCAAAATAGGGAGGATACTTATGAATTTTAAAAAAATCAGAACAATACTATTTGCAGCAACTTTTTCTATGTTATCTTTTTCACAGGTTTATGCAGCTAATTATACAGTAAAACCCGGAGATTCTCTATTCAAAATAGGCGTATTATTTAAAACTGACGCAGACACCATTATGAAAAATAATAATTTGACAAACAGCCAAATATATCCAAATCAAATCTTGTATGTTAATTCAAAAACATATACTGTAAAAACTTCAGACACACTTTACTTAATAGCAAAAAAATATAACATATCTCTTAACGCATTAATTGCCGCTAATAATAATGTAGACCAATATATTTATCCAGGTCAAGTATTAAATATACCTTCTGGTTCAGTTTTTAAAAGTACAAGCTCTTCAGATCCAATAGTACCTTATAGTCAAAGTGATTTAGACTTATTAGCCAGACTAGTAACTGCAGAAGCTGAAGGCGAGCCTTATATGGCCAAAGTAGCTGTGGCTGCTGTAGTTTTAAACAGAGTACAAAGTCCAAGCTATCCATCTACTATAAAAGATGTAATATATGAAGTATCAGGAGGATATTATCAATTCACTCCGGTCTCCAATGGATGGATAAACAATCCAGCCTCTGATGATTCAAAAAAAGCTGCTTATGAAGCACTCTACGGCTCCGACCCAACAAATGGTGCATTTTATTATTTTGATGACAGCACAACAAATACCTGGCTCTGGTCAAAGAAAATTGCCTTGAGAGTGGGCAAAATGGTATTTGCATATTAGTCTTAAAGTAAAAAATTAAGGCATAAGTAAAAATATTATTTAACCTATAAATTACTTATGCCAAATTTTTTTATTTATTAAGTTTTTTATATATTATATCTCCAATAGTTTGAAGTAACTGAACGATTATTACAAGTATTACTACAGTATAAATCATTATATTAGTTTGAAATCTATAATATCCGTAATTTACTGCCACATTTCCAAGTCCTCCTCCACCTACTGTACCAGCCATAGCAGAATAACCTACTATACTTATAACTGTAAGTGTTATTCCAAGTACTATAGATGGAAGAGCTTCTTTTAGCATAACTTTAAATATTATCTGAATATTGCTTGCCCCAAAAGATTTTGATGCCTCTATCACTCCAGGATCTACTTCCTTAAGCGAAGATTCAATTACTCTTGCTGCAAAAGGTGCTGCAGCAACAGTAAGAGGAACTATAGCAGCTGTAGTACCTATAGCTTTTCCCACTATAAGTTTTGTCAATGGAAAAATGGCTATCATAAGTATTATAAATGGAAATGACCTAAGCAAATTTACTATTACATCTAAAACTTTATAAACTGCTTTATTGGGTCTAAGACCTCCTGATTGTGTCACTATTAATAAAACTGCCGGTATAAATCCTATAATTACTGCAAACACTGTAGAAACTATTACCATATAAAAGGTTTGTCCTATGGCAGGAAATAATACCTCTTGAAATATTTGGCTGAAATTCATATCACTCTACCTCCCATACTACGTTTTTTGAAGAAAGATACTTACATATGACTTCCTTATCTTTTTCATTTATATTTATTACTAAACTTCCTAATACATTATCTCGAAATTTCTCGAGTTTCCCCCAGACTATGGAAAATTTTATATTCAGCTCTATGGCCATGGAAGTTATTAGATTATCCTGACTTATTTCTTTCGGAAAAAATATCCTTACATTTATACCTCTTTCAGGAAGTAATTTTTCATTTCCCAGTAATTTCTTTAAGTACTCTCCTGGCTTTAAGAATACTTCTTCTACCTCCCCCTCTACTTTTATCTCACCCTCATCAATGATTGATACTTTATTACATATTTCTTTTATTACTTCCATTTGGTGGGTTACTACAACTATAGTTAATTTAAATTCTCTATTTATCTTCTTTAAAAGTTCAAGTATAGATTTAGTAGTATTAGGATCTAAAGCAGAAGTGGCTTCATCACAAAGTAATATGCTGGGATTTAATGCAAGTGCCCTGGCAATAGCCACTCTTTGTTTTTGTCCCCCACTTAATTGTCTTGGCATACTTTCTGCTTTATCCTCAAGTCCCACTAAATTCAATAATTCTTTTACCCTATCTTTTATTTTCTTTTTGTCAAATCCCCATACTTCCAGTGGAAGTGATATATTGTCATATACATTTTTCCTATTTAACAAATTAAAATTTTGAAATATCATACCTAAGTCTTTTCTGAAAACTCTTATTTCTTTTCCTCTTAAGTCTTTTACTTCTTTGTCCATTATTTTTATACTTCCCGTATCATAAGTTTCAAGGCCATTTAAGCATCTAAGAAGTGTAGATTTCCCTGCTCCGCTCTGTCCCACTATTCCAAATATCTCCCCTTCTTCTATATTGAAACTTATATTTTTAAGTACAACTTTATTATCAAAACTCTTACCTACATTTTGAACACTTATCACTTAATACTCACCTTACCTTTATAAATAAAATTATGCAGAACTAAAAAAACCTGAGGAAAACCTCAGATTTAATATTTACACTACTTCTCTCATCTTTCAGCCTTCGCTGCAGGACTTAGCACCATTATACAATGTACTGGTTGCCGGGCTTCAACGGGCCTGTTCCCTCCGCCTCTCTTGATAAGTTCAAGATTTATATTTAATTGACGGCTTTAATTATATCAACTTAGATCTATAATGTCAATGGTGCCATTATCCATTGTTACAAAATACAAACTTTCTACATTCTATCCTTATAACATATTCCAACTGTTCCAGGCCCGGAATATACACCAACTATAGGACTTATCTGTCCTATCATATGTATATCTCCTACATTAGGCAATTCTGAAACCATATTATGAATTCTATCTGCATCTTCTCTGGCATTGCCATGTACTATATATACATCACATGAATTTTTGTTTAAAAAACCTTTACCTATTTCCAACATTTTATTTAGAGAGCGTTTTCTTCCTCTTACTTTATCATATGTACAACACACACCATAATTATCATCGAAATAAACAATAGGCTTTATATCTAAAATTTCTCCAATAGTACCAGATATTTTTCCTATACGTCCACCCTTTCTGGCATATTCCAGAGTTCCAAAGACAAAAAAGAAGTGCATTTTATTTTTTATTTTTGGTATGTTATTTACAATTTGATGAAAATTTTCACCCTTTTCAATAAGCTTACCGCACTCTTTTAAAATAATTCCTTCTCCAATAGATGTGGATTTAGAATCATATATATATGTTATCAATTTTTTATGTTTTTCACTTACTATCTTTAAAGCATTATATGTACCTGAAAGCCCACTTGAAATAACTACAGCAATTACATGAGTATAATTTTCTTCTTCCAGTCTCCCGTAAACCTTTTCCATATCTTCCATTGACGGCAGTGAAGATTTAGGAATTTCAATTTTCATATTATCATATATTTTCTCTGGAGTAATTTCTATTTTATCTATATATTCTCTATCTTCATATATAATTCTAAAGGAAAGGACATTTATATTATATTTATTTATAGTCTCTTCATCTATATCACATGCAGAATCTGTTAATAATGCAATCTTTTCCATAAAGTACCTCCATATATCTTTAGCTATTTAAATTATAATACATCACAAAACATTATTAAAACTATATTAACAGAATTTTGTATTATTTTTTAAGCTTATTTTAAGCTTTACCTATGAAAATATATTTAAACAGTAAATATATAATTACCATTAAATTTTAGAAAGGAAGATTTAAAAATATGATAAAAGTATTTTTTAAGAAAAATGTATTTAAAATTATCCTAATTCTTTTAATATTATTATCTGCACTTTTATGTATTTATAGTATAAAAAATTATAAGACCAGTACAAGTACAACACAAAATAGATTAGAACAATTTAATTCAAATAACGGTGAGAGGTCGCAAAGAAACAATGGTCAAAGAACATGGGGAAATACTAATTCAAATAAAAACACACCCAACGGAAACTTCAGGAATTTTTCCAAAAATAACGGTAAAACACCTGGTACTAATACGCAAATGCCTAGCGGAAATCAACAGAGAGGATTTATGTCTTCAAATAATAAATATGCCCCACTACTTACTCTGTACTTAATAATATTTTTCATATTATCCATTACAGCCATTTACTTTTTTAACCGTAAAAATTTCAGAATAAATAACGATAATGCAAAACTTCTTATTTTAGCACTGCTTTGTATAGGATTATTTCTGAGAGTTTCATTATCAACAGTTATAGAAGGATACGGAGGTGACATAAGTCTATTCAGAAGTTGGGCTTCCACTGCTGCAAATGGTCTATCTCAATTTTATGCAAACGCCAGATCCGCTGACTATCCTCCACTGTACATTTATGTACTATTTTTAATTGGAAAGATTGCAAAAATAAGTTCAATAACTCCATATTACACACTGCTTTTAAAGTTTCCTTCTATAATAGCAGATATTGCAACCTCCTATATAATATATAAACTGGCTAAAAAATATTTTTCTTTAGAAATGGGCATTTTTCTAAGTGTATTTTATATTTTCAATCCATGTATTTTTATAGATTCAGCCCTTTGGGGCCAGGTGGATTCTTTTTTCACTCTTTTTGTAGTTCTTTCTCTATTTTTACTATCAGAAGGAAAAATTGTTCTTTCCTCTATATTTTTTACCTCTACGGTACTTATGAAACCCCAGGGAATTATATTTCTTCCTGTACTGCTATTTGAGCTTGTAAGGGAGAAAAATTTAAAGACTATTTTAAAGTGTATAGTCTCATGTGTTGTAACAGCTTTAGTTATTATACTTCCATTCTCCTTTAATCAAAGTGGCTTATGGATTTTCAAGTTATATGCAAGTACCATATCAGAGTATCCTTATGCCTCTGTAAATGGTTTTAACTTATTTAACTTACTTGGCGGAAATTATAAAGACATTTCAAATACATTGTTTATATTTAGTTATAAGATTTGGGGAATAATAGCCATTATAGCAATTACAGTATTCTCCTGGTATATTTACATCAAGGGAAAAAACAGAATATTTATCTTTTCCTGTGCACTTGTACAAATTGCTGGAGTCTTTACTTTTTCCACGGGAATGCATGAAAGATATTTACTTCCTGCCGCAGTATTGTCAATTTTATCTTTTATATACTTAAAAGACAAAAGACTACTTACAATACTTGCAGGATACACTATTACTATCTACACTAACATCTATTCCGTGCTTTTTGGAAGTTTAAGAGGTATGAATTCCAACTCACACAGCTTAATAACTGACGGAACTAGTATATTAAACATAATTCTGTTCATATATCTTATAAAAATATTAGTTGACATAGCCATTAAGAAAAAAGGATTCAATCCGGAATCTTTTGACATAAAATTTTATTAATAATAACCTTCTTTTTACAGAAAGGAATGTTTTAAAACATTCCTTTCTCAATGTTATAATAAACCTTCCGGTTCCCTATATTCCAGTTTCAAACTCTCTGCCACCCCTTTATAAGTTACAAATCCTTTATAGACATTAAGTCCCTTCAAAAGAGATTTATCATCCAGCATTGCTCTCTCCATTCCCTTATTAGCTATATCCTCTAAATAAGGAAGGGTAGAGCTGGTAAGAGCATAGGTAGACGTCCTTGATACAGCTCCAGGCATATTAGATACGGAATAATGAATTACCCCAAACTTCTCATAACATGGATTATCATGAGTTGTAGCTTTATCTATAGTTTCTATAGAACCCCCTTGATCAATAGCCACGTCAACTATTACAGCTCCTTTTTTCATACTCCTAACCATTTCTTCGGTAACAATCTTGGGCGCCTTTGAACCTGTTACCAATACCGCTCCCACTAAAAGATCCGCCTTTTTAACCATTTCTGCCACATTAAACTCATTACAAACAAGGGTGGACAATCTGCCATTAAATATATCATCTATATAAGCTAATCTATCTTTATTTATATCAAGTATTGTGACCTTTGCACCAAGTCCCAAAGCCATTTTAGCAGCATTCGTTCCTACACCACCAGCTCCAATAATTACAACTTCACCTGGCAGCACCCCTGGAACCCCGCCAAGTAATACACCAGCCCCGCCATTATATTCCTGTAGTAGATTTGCTCCTATCTGTATAGACATTTTTCCTGCTACTTCACTCATAGGAGTAAGCAGTGGAAGGCTTCCATTATTGAGCTGTACAGTTTCATAAGCTATGGCTGTAATTTTCTTTTTAATCAGCAATTCCGTAAGTGGTGCATTTGCAGCAAGATGAAGATAGGTAAATAAAATCTGATTTTCTTTAAAAAGTTCATATTCTTCTTCTATTGGTTCTTTTACCTTTACTATTACATCTGAATTTTTAAATACTTCTATATTTTCATCTACTATTTTACCGCCCACATCTTTATAATCCTTATCTTCTATTCCGCTTCCTACTCCTGCGGATTTCTCTATTATTACTTTGTGGCCGCTTTTCACTAAAGCATGTACTCCTGCAGGTGTTATGGCCACCCTATTTTCGTTATTTTTCAATTCTTTAGGCACTCCTATAACCACTATATATTCCCCCTATATTTATTTAATTTCGTCAGGTACTATAGAATAATTATTTTTAATTGTAGAAAGTGTAACTATGGTTTTAGTCTTTTGGACTCCACTAATGCATTTTATTTTATTTAGAACTTTTTCAAGAGTTTCTGTATTTTCCGTAATAATTTTCAATGCATAATCAAAGTCACCAGCTAAATAATGACACTCAATAATTTCATTCTGATTTTTAATAATTTCTATAAATTTGTCGATAAACGTTGGATTCTCAAGACTTACAAACATTATGACCATAATGTCCTTATTAAATTTTTTATTGTTAATAATTATTGTATATTTTTCAATTAATCCTGAAGCATCCAATTTTTTTAATCTATCACTTACTGCAGGTATTGATAGATTAATTTTACTGCTCATTTCTGAAACTGAAATTCTAGAATTTTGCTGCAGCAACTTTAGCATTTTAATATCGATATTATCCATACTAATCCTCTCTTGAATTATCTTAAATTTATTAAGCAAATTATAATATATATATTAAAAAAATTAAATACGTTTTCCATAAGTACATAAAAAATAAGGTTAAAAAATTTTTAACCTTATTTTTTTAATTTATAAATATTCAATTATGAATCTAACTTAAATATTTTAGGCATCTGAAAAGATTTAGCATGCAATGCTAAATTTTAAAAGTGTTAATTGCCTGTAAAAATTTATCAATATGCTTTTCTGTATGTTTAGTATTTAAAAATATGGCTTCAAATTGTGAGGGTGCAATATAAATGCCCTGATTAAGCATATGCTGGAAAAATGCAGCAAAAATAACAGTATCACATTTCTTTGCATCTTTATAATCTTTAACTTCTGAATCATTAGTAAAAAATATAGAAAACATTGCTCCGCACCTATTAATTACCATAGGTAACTTATTATTTTTTGATATTTGCTCTATGCCCTGCTCTAACTTTGTACCAAGTTTTTCAAAACTCACATAATATTCAGGATTTTCCTTTAATTTTTTCAGTGTTGCAAGTCCTGCAGCCATTACAACTGGATTACCTGACATAGTTCCAGCCTGATAAACAGGTCCTATAGGGGAAAGCTTTTGCATTATATCTTTTCCACCACCATAAGCACCACAAGGCAGGCCCCCGCCTATAATTTTTGCAAAAGTAGTTATATCAGGTTTTATACCATACAAACTCTGAGCACCTTTATAAGCAACCCTAAATCCACTCATTACCTCGTCAAAAATAAGTAAACTTCCGTATTCATCACAAACCTGCCTTAACCCCTTTAAAAATTCTATTTTTCCTGGAATTACTCCCATATTTCCAGCCACAGGTTCCACTATAATTGCTGCAATATCTTTACCATACTTTTCAAAAATATTTTTTACATTCTCAATATTATTATATTCAGCTATAAGAGTATTTTTTATACTGTCTTCCGGAACTCCTGCACTTCCTGGAATTCCCTCTGTCATAACTCCCGAACCTGCTTCCACAAGGAAATCATCAAAATGGCCATGATAACATCCTGCAAATTTTATTATTTTATTTTTCTGCGTATAGCCTCTGGCAAGTTTTACTGCACTCATAGTAGCTTCCGTGCCTGAATTCACCATTCTAATCATTTCCACATTATCTACAGTAGTACATATGTATTTAGCAAGTTCTAATTCAATCTCCGTAGTAGCTCCAAAAGATATAGCATTTTCACTTGTATGTTTTATGGCTTTTACTACATCTTCATCACAATGTCCCAAAATCATAGGCCCCCAGGAACACACAAAATCTATGTACTCATTATCGTCCTCATCATATATATAGGCACCTTTACCCCTTTTTATCACAGGCGGATTTAAAGGTACATCTTTAAACGCTCTTACAGGACTATTTACTCCACCAGGCATATACAATTTTGATTCTTCAAATATCAGATCATTTCTCAATTTCGTATCCTCCTTACAAAAATGCTATTTTAAGCATCTGAGAATAAAATTATTTTCATTATAACATTATTTTAGGAATAATCAACCACTTTTAAGCAGGCCTTCACCTAGAATAGCCTGCTTAAAATACCTTTTTAAATTTACTTTACACTGCCTTTCAAATCATATAACACTTCTGAATTCATGCCGCCAAATCCATTGGAGCGATTTTGCTGTAAATTTTCATTTTGTCCATTATTGCTAACTTTATTATCCTCATTATTTGAATTTTGTATTTTTGAATCCATAGTTTCACTGTTAGAGCTATTTGATTCCCTCCACTGGCTTTCCGGAACCACTTTACCATTTTTCTCTACCCAATTCATAATGTCATCCATGGAACCTCTTCCCATTCCTCCTGTAAGTACATATCTAACTTGTCCATTTTTAACCAATTCTTTAAACTTATCTAAAGTAATTATCTTATCAGAGCCCATAAATCCACCTAATGCCATTACACCTTTACCAGTTTGTAGTACTATATTTTCGGCAGAAGTAGCATTTGAAACCACAAGAATGTATTTTTCATCCGTAGTATTCTTCTCAAGGAACTTTATGAGTTTATCATTGTTACCACTGCCCTCAGGACCTCTTCCTCCCATCATAAAATTATTCGATTGATTATTTGATAGAAGCTCCAATCCTGCTGAAGGCATAGTACCATTCATCTTATACTTTATAGTGGCAGCAGATCCAATAGCAGGAGTTATTAAAACTCCTATAAAAGCAAGAGCTGTCAATGCTTTTCCCAATTTTATGTTCCAAGCCTGTTCCAAATTACCCTTCTTAACTATCTTATATATTATAAGCAGTACAGATGATGCAAAACACAGTACTAGAGAAGATACAACCACAGTTTTAATTGCAGAGGATATATTACTGTAATAAGATAGCATTAAAAGCTGTACTAATCCATCCACAATAAGAGATATAGGTAATAAAATCCACCTTATATTCATACTCTTTTCTTTATAAAGTTTCCACATGGAGGTAATTCCTATTCCTGATAAGGCTGCAATAGGTGGAGCCATCATGGTTAAATAATATTGATGGAATAAGCCCTTGGTATAACTGAAATATAAAAATTCAGGAACAAGCCAGAAAATCCATAATATTAAATCTAGTTTCTTTCTATTATCAAAAGGAAACTTCAGCTTTTCCACTATTGCTCCTGCAATAAACCCAAATATAGCTAAAGGTAAAAACCACACTATTTGATCTGATAGAATATTTTTAGAGAACAACCTGGTAATGCCTGATTCTGTCTGTCCTCCAAAGTTTCCTGCCATTGCTCCCTGACCGCCTCTTCCTCCAGGCATCTGACCTTCTGATAATTTCATTCCCTCTGGAATATTGCCATTTCCACCTGGGAAATTAGGCATATTTCCATTTTGACTGCCCCTTGCAGCATTTTGTCTATTAGCCCAATTTCCATTTTGATTTTGTCTGCCATATATATTATCATTTCTATTTCTAAATTCCCCTGATGCTTGTCTTCCGCCCATGCCGCCCATACCACTATTATTAAATCTCTCAACTCCATTATGTCCCACTATAAGTTCCATAACAGTATTATTTGTACTGCTTCCCACATAAGGTCTATACTGTGCAGGCACCAAATCCACTATTACTGCCCAGGATAATGATACTACAGCAAGTACAACTGTACCTGCAACCAGATGTTTTATCCTCTGTTTCACAGGTACAGCTGAGGAAATGAGGTAAGTTACATATACTGCCGGTACAATCATATAAGCCTGAAGCATCTTTATATTAAATCCTATACCTACAAAAACCAAACTTATTATAAGATATTTAAACCTACCTTTTTCTGCGGCCTTAGAAAGAAACACACAGGCAATAAGAAGCATCATAACCAAAAGATTATCTATAGTATTATTTCTACTGGCAGCTACAAAAACGGGAGTAACAGCAAGACAAAGAGCTGAAATAGTTCCAGCTGTATTTCCAAAAGACTTCTTCACTATATAATATATAAGTCCAACGGATATAACCCCTGCAAGAGCCTGGGGAAACATTATGCTCCAGCCGCTAAATCCAAATATTTTTGCTGAAATAGTCTGTATCCAAAAACCTAAAGGAGGTTTATCAATAGACACAAATCCTGAAGGATCAAAAGACACAAAGAAAAAATTCTTAAAATTTATAAGCATACTTTTTACGCCTGCAGCATAATACTCATTTCCATATCCCTCTATAGTTAAGTTTGCAAAATTTAATACAGCAGATAAAACTAAAATTATTGCTATTGGAAACTTTTCTTTTGTAAATTTTATCTTTTTCATACACATTCCTCCTTTTAACTGAATACCCAAAGCTTATATAATAAAAAATTTATAATTTGAGCTATAAAAGTGACAATTACTTTTGATATATACACATTTATACTAAAATCATTTACTAAAAATTTTATACATAATACTGTAACTATAAGAGAACAAATATTAACTGCAACAAATTGAATTAATTCATGGTGTACCTCCTTATCAGAAGCTTTACCTTCAAATGTCCATTTTCTATTAAATATAAAACTATTTATAACTCCAAAGCTATATCCTAATACCTGGCTTATAGTATAATGTATACCAAATAAACTTTCACATATAGTAAATACACAAAAGTCTATCAGGGTATTCAATACTCCTGTAACAGAGAAACGACTTAGAGCTTTAAGTCTACCATTAAAAATACTATCCGCTGCCTTAGTTAACTGGCTCATGATTTTTCTCTACATTTGTATTATTTATGACACTTTCAATAATATAATTAGGTCGTCCTTTACTTTCATCGAAAATTCTACCTATATACTGACCAATTATGCCCATACAACTTAGCATTACACCAAACATAATTAAGTCAATAGATATAACAAAAGTGAAATTTACTATATTTGCTCCGCCAGTTAAGTGCTTTATAATATCCATAATCATAGTGATTATTCCAATAAAGAAAGATATTGTTCCCAGATATCCTGAAATCATCAGGGGTTTATATGAAAATGAGGTTATACCATCAAAAGCCAATTTCATCATCTTTTTAATAGGATATTTGCTGTCTCCTGCAAATCTTTCCTGTCTTACAAATTCTACAAAAGTCTGTTTGTATCCCACCCAACTTACAAGACCTCTCACATACCTATTTTTCTCCGGCAGTGAACTTAAACTATTACACACTTTCCTATCTATAAGTCTGAAATCTCCTGTATCTACGGGAATACTAATACTAGTCATGCTCTTTAATAACCTGTAGAAAGCCCTAGCTGTAAATTTCTTAAAAAAAGATTCTCCTTTTCTTTTTATCCTCTTTCCGTATACAACATCATAGCCCTGTTTCCATTTTTTAATCATTTCAAGGATAACTTCTGGAGGATCTTGAAGATCCGCATCTATTACAACTATTGCCTCCCCCATAGAAACTTCCATTCCTGCAGTTATAGCACATTGATGTCCAAAATTTCTCGAAAAATTAACAAGCTTTATATTTTTATCCCTAATGCATATCTGCCCTACTTTTTTCCGTGTATTATCACCGCTCCCATCATTTACAAATATAATCTCATAACTTTCTAAGGTAGCATCCATTACTTCTTTTAATCTTTTATAAGTTTCATCAATAACTAATTCTTCATTATATAAAGGTACTACTATAGAATAAATAATACTGTTATACATTTACCTCACCTCATATTTAGTTTAATATAATTTTTATATTTGAACCTTAAAAAACACTTAAAAATATAATTAATAAATGTAAACTAAATTTAAACATATAGTATATAATTTCATAATTTACCTGGATATGTATGAAACATTGTGCATATTTGAGATTTATCGTATATTATTAGTAGATAGTTTATAGTATTGTTACTAAAAATTTTCAAAGATTTAAAATTTACTAAGTATAATTTTATATAAGATATATCCTATGATAAGGAGTGAACTACTATGAGATTGCTTTTAATTGAAGATGAAGTTATGCTTTCAGATGCCCTGGTCTATATATTAAAAAAAAATAATTATAATGTAGATACAGCTTATGATGGAATTAAAGGTCAAGAAATGGCAGAAAGCCAAATATATGATGTTATAATACTAGATAGAATGCTTCCCGGAAAGAATGGATTAGATATTTTAAAAGATATCAGAAATAAAGGCATTGGCACCCCTGTAATTATACTAACAGCCATGGATTCTGTCAGCAACAGAGTTGAAGGATTAGACCATGGTGCCGATGATTATTTAATCAAACCTTTTTCTAAAGATGAGCTTTTGGCAAGAATACGTGCACTAGGAAGGAGACGCATAGATTTTATTCAAGACGAAACCATTAAGCTGGCCTCCTTAACTTTTGATCCTCTAAGGGGAGAAGTTCAGTATAAAGGAACTAAAATTAAACTTACCACTAAGGAGTCCCAGCTTTTAGAGCTTTTAGCCCGCAATAAAAATCAAGTACTAACAAAAGATCAAATATTAGACAGGGTTTGGGGCCCTGATTCCGATGTAGAAATGAATAACAACATTGAAGTGTATTTTTCCTACCTTAGAAAAAAACTTAGAAAGCTAAATTCCGATGTCATCATAGAAACTATAAGGGGCATAGGTTATTGTCTAAAAGAGGTTTAAATTATGTTTCGAAAATTAAAAATAGAACTAGTTCTAATTAATTTAATATTAACAGGCTTAGTACTAATAACTATATTTTCCGGTGTATACATATTAATGGAAAGGAGCTTTGAACGCTCTTCATACATGCACATGCTTAAAACATCACAAATGGAAAATATTCCTCCCCATGGACCTCCCGACAAGGAGTTGACATCATCTGAAAGTTTTTTTATTAAAATAGATAAAACAGGTAAAATTAAAGAACCTTCCCCAAATTGTACATTATCTGAAGAGGCATCTTATAATATAATAAAAAATATTCTTCATAATAAAAATCCAGAGGGTACAGTTACATACGGAAGCTTTAATTTAAGATACCTTAAAGTTCCTAAACATTACGGATTTATTATAGTTTTTCAGGATAAATCCTTTGACAACGAAGTATTAAGACGTCTAATTATTATATCTGCATTAGTTTGTATAGGAAGTCTCATACTAGTATTTATAATAAGCTTATTTCTAGCCAATATATCCCTAAGGCCTATTATAGGCACCTGGAAAAAGCAGCAGGATTTTGTTGCAGATGCTTCCCATGAACTTCGCACTCCCCTTGCAGTTATAACTACTAACCTTGACATAGTTTTAGATAACAGGAACGAAACTGTAGAAAGTCAAAACAAGTGGTTAGGAAACATTAAACTAGAAACAAGTAGAATGACTAAACTTATAGAAGATCTTCTTTTTCTTGTAAGGTCAGACTCACATAACATAACATTGTGTAATTCTTCCTTTGATTTAGGTAATGCAATTACTGAATCAATAATACCCTTTGAAGCAGTTTGCATAAAACATAAAATAGCTATTACATCCAATATACAACAAAAAGTAATTTTTTCAGGAAATGAAGGACGTATTAAGCAGCTTGTAGCTATTCTTATGGATAATGCAATAAAACATACCATGGAAAAGGGTTCTATAGAAATAAAAATGTACACTATAAAAAATAAAATCGAGTTGATGGTATCTGATACAGGGGAAGGTATCTCAGAAGAATATCTTGATAAAATTTTCGAAAGGTTTTATAAGGTTGATAAATCCCGTTCAAATAGAAATGGTAATTTTGGATTGGGTTTGTCTATAGCAAAGTCTATAGTTAAGGAGCATAAAGGAACTATAGCTGTATCAAGTACTGTAGGTAAAGGCTCTGTATTTAAAATCATACTCCCATTTAATTAAATTTGGTTTCATATGGTGTTATAAATTATAACACCATATTTACTTACAACTTGCAAATATCTTAATAACATATAAAAATTCCTTTACATTTTCACACCATTATCCTCAGATTTCAACTTAAGAAGCAATTTCAAGGCGGAATTGGACATAACTTGAACCCCGTATAGTAATGCTATTTCATCTATATCATATTTAGGATGATGCTGGGGATAAATAATACCCTTTTCTGGATTTCCCACACCTATAAAAATAAAACACCCTGGTATTTTTTGTAAATAATAAGAAAAATCTTCACTGCTCATACAAGGCTTTACTTCATGTGCTCCACCTCCCATTACTTCCTTACCTGCTTCCAGCACAATATCAGTAATTTTAGGGTCATTATTAAGAACATAGGTACATACAATTCTATCAAGTTTGCAGTGGGCTCCTGTCATATCACATATGTGTTTTACAATTTTTTTGATATGCATAAGCACTTTTTTTCGTACATCTTCATCAAGGGATCTAATAGTTCCTTTTAATACAGCTTTTCCTGCTATGGCATTATATATATGGCCTGACTGAAATACACCTACTGATACCACAGCCTGCTTCATAGGATCTATATCCCTCCCTACAATTGTATTTAGAGCAACTACTATTTGGGAGGCTGTTAATATTGAATCTATAGTTTGGTGGGGCATAGAAGCATGCCCTGCTTTTCCTTCAATAACTATTATAAACTCATCACTGGCTGCCATTACAGGCCCCTTGGATATTCCTATTGTTCCAATTTCAAGAGGCTGCCACAGGTGAGATCCTATAATAGCATCTACTCCTTCTAGGCCTCCATCTTTTATGATAGCTTCTGCCCCTGAACCGTCAGCTATCTCTTCTTCACTAGGCTGAAATATAAATCTTAAAGTGCCTTCAATTCTATGACGAATATCACACAAAACTTTTATAACACCTATAAGCATGGCAGTATGTCCATCATGTCCGCATGCATGACATGCACCTTTATTTTTAGATCTATAAACTTTACTAATTTCATCATCTATAGCTAAAGCATCTATATCTGCTCGGATTGCTATGGTTTTTCCAGGCTTTGCACCTTTTAGTTCTGCAATGACACCAGTTCCACCTGCTTTTCTAATATTTAAATCTAATCCATTTAATACATCAATTATTTTTTTTTGAGTATTAAATTCTTTCTTACTAACTTCAGGGTACGTGTGAAAATATCTTCTTAATTCTACTACTTCGGAATAATATTTATTCGCCAGATCTTTTATTTCTTCAATTTCTTCAATTTCTTCAATTCTCCCCAGTTGTTCCATAATTATATAAACCCTCCCCATTTACATTGCCTTTTGCTCAAGGTATCTTTAATCTGTCATTTATTTCCACACACTAAATCTATTTGTACTCTGAAAACACTTCCAATTCACTGTCATGTATATTTTTCTTCTTAACATAGGTCATAGCTCTAAAAGTATCTAATGATGTTATAACCTCTATATTTCTTTCCACAGCTAATCGTCTTATATGGAATCCATCTCTTGTGGAATCATTTCCCTTAGTAGGTGTATTTATTACTAAATCTACTTCCTCGTTTTTTATAACATCTATTATATTAGGTCCTTTTTCTTTCATTTTTCTAACTTCTTTAACCTGAATCCCATTATCCCTTAAAAGTTTTGCCGTATTCTTGGTAGCTATAAATTTAATACCCAATTTGTGAATTTCTTTAGCTATAGGTAAAAATTCCTGTTTGTCATGATCCCCTATAGTTGCAAGTATTACCCCATTTTTCATATTAAAAAACATATCTGCTGCCATAAGTCCTTTATAAAGTGCCCCCTCAAGGGTCCTTGACACTCCTAAAACTTCTCCTGTTGATCTCATTTCAGGTCCCAAGGAAACCTCTACATTCGGAAGTTTTTCTGTGGAAAACACAGGAACCTTAACTGCCACTATGCCTGGCTCTCTGAAAATTCCAACTCCATATCCAAGATCCCTTAATTTTTCACCAAGCATTACTCTAGTAGCAATATCAACTATAGGCACATTACTTACCTTACTTATGTAAGGAACTGTTCTTGACGCTCTAGGATTTACTTCTATAACATAAAGATTTTCCTCATATTCTATAAATTGAATATTTATCATACCTTTTATTCCTATACCTAAAGACAACCTTACAGTATAATCTAAAACTTTTTTTCTTATATCCTCGGTTAGATTCTGGCCAGGATACATAGTTATACTATCTCCTGAATGTACACCAGCTCTTTCTAGATGTTCCATGATCCCAGGTATAAGTACATCTTCACCATCACATATGGCATCTACTTCTATTTCCTTACCCATTAAATATTTGTCTATTAATATAGGATTCTTCCTATCTTTATTAAAAGCCATAGACAGATAATATGCAAGTTCTTTCTCAGTGTAAGTTATTTCCATTCCCTGACCACCAAGTACATAAGATGGCCTTACAAGTACAGGAAATCCTAACTTTTTCCCCTCTTTCAGTCCCTCATCTATAGTCCATACTCCTTTTCCTTTAGGTCTTTTAATATTTAGTTTCTCAAGAAGCTCGTCAAATTTTTCCCTATCTTCAGCCATATCTATTTGATCCGCAGTAGTACCCAATGTAACTATATTTTTTTCCTTTAAAAATTCAGCCAATTTTATGGCAGTTTCTCCCCCAAATTGCAGTATAACACCATATGGCTTTTCTTTGTCTAATATACTTAACACATCTTCTTCTGTTATAGGCTCAAAGTATAGTTTATCCGAAATATCAAAGTCTGTACTCACAGTTTCCGGATTGTTATTTATTATTATAGTCTCTATTCCAAGTTTTCTAAGTATTTTTATACAGTGTACCGAAGCATAATCAAATTCTATACCCTGTCCTATTCTAATAGGTCCCGAACCTATTACAACAACTTTTTTATTGGCGGAAACTTCCACTTCATCATATTCCTCATAAGTAGAATAATAATAAGGAGAAAGGGCTTCAAACTCTCCTGCACATGTATCTACCATCTTATATGAAGGAGTTATATTCCATATTTTTCTAAGTTTATAAACTTCATCTGGAGAAACTTTCAGCATATCCGCTATTCCCTTGTCAGAGAATCCTTTTTTCTTCAGCATAACAAACCAGTCTTTGTTTATATCGCTTATACTGCTGCATTTTAATTTTTCCTCTTCATTTATAATCCACTCAAATTTACTTATAAAAAATTTATCTATGCCTGTGATTTCAGATAGTTTTTCAACTTTGTATTTTCGCCTTAATAGTTCTGACAGGGCAAATATTCTTTCATCATCTGGATATGCTATTCTATTTTTGAGTTCGTCCATACTTAAAGCTTTAAACTTTTTGTAATCCAAAGAATAAGTTCCTATTTCAAGAGATCTTATTCCCTTTAAAAATGCAGCTTCAAAATTGCTTCCTATAGCCATTATTTCACCTGTAGCCATCATTTTTGTTCCAAGTTCTCTCCCTGCTCCCTGAAATTTATCAAAAGGCCACTTAGGAATTTTTATTACTACATAATCAAGTGAAGGCTCAAAACAAGCATAAGTTTTTTCAGTAACTGCATTTTTTATTTCATCCAGACCATATCCTAGTGCTATTTTAGCTGCCACTTTTGCAATAGGATACCCTGTGGCTTTTGAGGCAAGGGCTGATGAACGGCTAACCCTAGGATTTATCTCTATGACTACATATTCAAAGGAATGCGGATTTAGGGCCAACTGAACATTACATCCACCTTCTATTTCAACTTCATTTATTATGTCAATAGAAGCAGTTCTAAGCATTTGATATTCTTTATCTGATAAAGTCTGGCTTGGAGCTACAACTATACTGTCTCCTGTATGTATCCCTACCGGATCTATATTTTCCATGTTACATACAGTTATACAATTTCCAAGACTATCTCTCATAACTTCATATTCTATTTCTTTCCACCCTTTTATGCTCTTTTCAAGTAATACCTGACCTATGGAACTAAGTTCTAATCCAGATTCCAGTATACTTTTAAGTTCTTCTTCATTTTCTGCTATTCCCCCTCCTGTGCCTCCAAGGGTATAGGCAGGTCTTACTATAACAGGATAACCTATTTTTTGTGCAAATCTCATACCACTTTCTATATCCGTAACTATATCACTTTCCACAACCGGTTGATTTATTTTATTCATGGTATCTCTAAAAAGTTCTCTATCCTCACCCTTTTTTATAGATCCTATAGAAGTGCCTATTATTTTTACATTATATTTTTCAAGTATTTTATTATCGTATAATTCAACAGTAAGATTCAGTGCCGTTTGACCACCCATTCCTGCTAAAAGACTGTCAGGTCTTTCCTTCTCTATAACTTTTTCTATAAATTCTACTGTAAGTGGTTCTATATAAACTTTATCGGCTACTTCCCTATCTGTCATGATAGTAGCAGGATTGCTATTTACAAGTACAACCTCCACGCCTTCCTCCCTTAGTGATTCACATGCCTGGGTTCCCGAATAATCAAATTCTGCCGCCTGTCCTATTATTATAGGCCCTGAACCTATTACCAAAACTTTTTTAATATTTTTATTTAAAGGCATATAACCTTGCTCCCTTCTTTTCAATTCACAATGTACAATTCACGATTCACAATTTATAGTTTTTAAAGTGAGTATTTATTAAATTCATCAAATATGTAGTTATTATCCGAAGGTCCTGGACATGCTTCTGGATGAAACTGTATTGAAAATATAGGTAATTTTTTATGTCTCATCCCCTCAATAGTTCCATCATTTAAACTTATATGAGTTACTTCCATTTCTTCTGGCAATTTATCTACATAATAGCCATGATTTTGAGAAGTTATGTGTACTTTACCGCTGCCTAAATCCCTTACAGGATGGTTACAGCCCCTGTGACCAAATTTAAGTTTTGCGGTACTTCCCCCAAGTGCCAGAGCTAAAAGCTGATGTCCTAGACATATACCCGTAACAGGCTTTTTTCCTATAAATTTTTTTATATTTTCTATTTCCCAATTTAAATCACAGGGATCCCCTGGCCCATTAGACAAAAATATCAAATCAGGATTTTCTTTAAGGATATCTTCTCCCTTATAAGTTGAAGGAAATACCGTTACTTTATATCCCCTATTTAAAAATTCCCTTACTATACTTTTTTTTATTCCAAAATCTAATATAGCAGCATGCTTTCCACCTTTTCCCAAAGTATAACTCTCCTTTGTACTTACCTCATGTACTGCATTTTGATTTGAAAAACATTGGATTGTATCTTTCACAGTTGAGAAATTTACATTTTTTACAGTTATAATTCCTCTCATAGTGCCATTTACTCTTAACATCTTTGTTAGTGCCCTTGTATCGATTCCCGAAAGTCCTATAATTTTATTTATCTTAAGATAATCTTCAAGTTCTAATTCAGCTCTGAAATTACTGGAATAATTACAGCTTTCTTTTACTATAAAACCTTTTACCTTGGGTCTGTCAGATTCCATATCTTCCAGGTTTATTCCATAGTTTCCTATAAGGGGATACGTCATAGTAACAATCTGCCCATAATAAGAGGGGTCTGTAAGTATTTCCTGATATCCTGTCATTCCTGTATTAAAAACTACTTCACCCACACTATCATTTAGATATCCAAATGCTTCTCCCTGGAATACATATCCATTCTCTAATATAAGTTTTGCTTTCATAAATATACCTCCTGTATTTTTACAAGCAAAAATACACTTACTGAATTTAAATTTTAACTAACAAAAAAGGTAATAGAAAAATTTTTCTTAAAATTGATTTTTCTATTACCCTATATCTCATTTTTTAGTATAAAACATTTGATTTTTTCACAACACAAAAACACCTATACATACCCCTTTCTGGCCTCACAGGACCAATTTAAAGTGTATTTTTCACTTAATTCTTACGTCTTATTCTAATTAAAATACACTTACATGTCAAGTCCCTGGGAACAATCTATCTATCTAAAAATATGTCTGTGTACCTAATCTTCATTAACAAAGACTTAATAATCTATTAAAAACAGAATAGATAATTTTATTTTTAATATTTTAGAATAATGTTCTTGAATATACAGATAAATAATTATATAATAAACATTGTTAATATGCGAACAGTATCTATACAAACAATATATAAAATATGAGGGGAGATAAAAATGAAACATTCTATTTTATCTTGTCTAGTTGCAGCAATACTTTTAAGTGGCTGTAGTTCTGTTACTAGTACAAGCATCAAAACTACTAAAATTATTAAGCAAAGTACCTCTGCCCAATTTTTAATGGGTGGTAAAATTGCCACAAACGAAGAAGCAGACGTAACTGCAAAGGTCTCAGCAAAAGTTTCTGAAATATCAGTAGATTTAGGTTCAAAAGTAAGTGAGGGAGACGTTATTATTAAGTTAGATACAACAGACTTACAAGGCCAGGTGGACCAGGCAGAAGCTGCCCTCAATACTGCAAAAGCCAGTTTAGCAAACGCACAAAACAGCACACGCCCCGAACAAGTAGCACAAGCACAAGCTGCCCTGGACAATGCAAATCAATCTTATGCAACACTTAAGAAAAATTATGATCGTATACAAGCTCTAGTCAGTGAAGGAGCAGAAACCCAACAAGACCTAGATAACGCTAACCAGCAGCTATCTTCTGCTGAAGCACAATGTAAAACTTATCAAGCACAATTAAGTATGTTAAATAATGGCCCTACCAAATCTTCTATAGATGTCTATCAGGCCCAGGTAGCCCAGGCAGAATCTGCCCTAAAAACTGCACAGACATCGCTTGACCATGCCATTATTACGGCACCTATTTCAGGTGTAGTAAATGCAAGAAATATCAATGTTGGAGACGTAACTTCTACAGACAAAGTACTTATTTCTATAACTAGCCCCAATGATTTATATGTAAATGCCTATGCTCCAGCAGATATAATAAGTCAAATTTCTCAGGGTCAAAATGTAATTGTTAAAGTATCTGAAATACCGGATAAAGAATTTCATGGTAAAATAGCTGTTATAAATTCAAGCTTAAGTTCTGAAAGTAGAGATATTTTAGTTAAAGTAACTTTAACAGACAAAGATTCAAACCTAAAGCCTGGAATGTTTGCAGAAATTGGACTAGATAAATAAAGAAAGAGGGTACCTTAATTATGAAAGAAAAACGCAAATTATTAATTATAGGAATATTAATAGTGATTGTAGCAGCACTAGGTAGTGTAGGATATTATTATTGGTATGAAAACACTTATTACGTTTCGACAGATGATGCCACAGTAAGTGCAGACCTAGTTAATGTAACTCCGCAGATTAGTGGAAAACTATTGGAACTTAATATAGAAGAAGGAGACACTGTTGTAAAAAATCAAATATTAGCCCGCCAGGAAATGGTGAATCTTCCTGACTCAAGCGTAGACCAATCTTTAATAAGATCACCTATTGACGGCATAGTTATTAAAAAACAAGGAACTATCGGGGAAATTTGGTCATCAGGCCAAACTTTAGCTACCTTAATAGATCCAAATAAACTTTATGTAACTGCTAATATTGAAGAAACAAAACTTGGCAAAGTAAGAATCGGACAACCTGTTACCATTACTATAGACGAATATGGTTCAAAAAAATTTACAGGAAAAGTTAAATCAGTAGGAGAAGCAGCACAATCTGCCCTATCTCTTATACCATCCTCAACTAGTGGCACATTTACAAAAGTAGTACAGAGAATACCTATAAAAATTTCACTTGACAAGTTTAATGACAAAATACTTCCAGGCACCAATGTTGTTGTTAAAATCCATGTTAAGTAATGAGGTGATACATAATGGAAGAACATACTCATGATTCACTATACAGCTGGCTGGCATTACTTGTAGTTGTAATTGGTACATTTATGTCTATACTAGATAGTAGTATAGTTAATATTGCCCTTCCCAAGATGATGGCTGTTTTTGGAGTATCAATAGATGATTCAAAATGGATACTTACAGCCTATACCCTGGCACTTGGGGCAATTATACCTCTCACTGGATATCTTCAAGATGTTTTTGGCTCTAAAAAAATATATATGTTTGCACTGACAATGTTTACGATAGGCTCTATGCTATGTGGATTCGCGTGGAACAACACATCAATGATATGTTTCCGTATTATTCAAGCTATTGGTGGAGGCATGATAATGCCGGTGGGAATGGCTATAATATATGAAATATTCCCAAGGGAAAAGATAGGCATGGCCCTTGGCGTATGGGGTATAGCTGCTATGGCTGCACCTTCTATAGGCCCCACACTTGGAGGATACATTATTGAAAAAATGGATTGGAGACTTATTTTTAATGTAAATGTACCTATAGGTATAATAGGTGTAGTATTAGCTGCTATTTTATTAAAAGACTCAAAAAGAAAAGTAACATCCCGAGCCTTTGATATAATAGGTTTCTTATCTTCCACCATAGGTGTAGTCAGCCTGTTGTATGTTCTAGGGGAATGGACTTCAATTGATTGGGGAGAAGTAAGATATCCTGTACTTTTGATTTTAGGATGTTTAAGCCTTGTGTTATTTGTAGTAAATGAACTTACTCACCCAGATCCTTTGCTTGACTTACGGGTTTTTAAATTGCTTGATTTTAGTGTAAGCCAAATTATAACTTGTATTTTAACACTAGCACTAATGGGGGGAGTATATGTACTACCATTATTTCTACAAAATATAAGAGGCTATACTGCAATGGAAACAGGTATAATTATGCTGCCGGCTGCTATCCTCACAGGAATCTTAATGCCCATAAGCGGCACTTTATTTGATAAAATTGGTGCAAAACCAATTGTAATACCTGGTATTATAATATTGGCTATAAGTTCTTATCATATTTCAACTTTGATAAATATGAATTCCAGTAGAGAAATGATAACTCTCATTTTATGTGTAAGAGCAGTTGGAATAGGACTTGCCATGATGCCAATTAGTACTGTGGGAATGAATGCAGTGCCAAAAAATTTAATTGGAAGGGCCTCTGCTCTTTCCAATACCATAAGACAAATAGCAGGTTCACTCAGCGTAACTATAATGTCAACGATAATGCAGAGTAAGACCAATTATAATTACTTAAAGCTATCGGAACAAATGACCACTTATAATGCAACTTCTAATAATACTATAAGTACATTAACAAAGCTATATATGGCTGAAGGTCAGTCTTTAAAAACAGCTAAAGCTTCTGCAATATCCACACTAGCACAAATGCTTCAGGGGCAAGCTACTATAGATGCTATGGCCTATGCTCTTGCTGTAATCTCTGTCATAGTAATTTTAGCCGTAATTTTGGCCTTAATGATGAAAAATAGAAAAATACCTAAAAAACAAAATAAGGAGGGTGAGCAAAACTATAATGAAGGAAGAGCCGTGTTGGAATGATGAACTAATAGCAAAATACTCTGATGAAATAATCAGTACTTTTAAAAGCATTCACAAAATTTTTAGCTGTAAATTTCAAGAGTTTGCAAAACAATATGGATTTACACCTCCCCAACTTACTGTTATATTCCATTTGTATAAAACGCCAGGCATAACTCTCAATGAATTAAGCAGCCACTTAATGTTAACAAAAAGCACAGTTTCAGGTATAGTAAATCGCCTGGTTAGCCAAGGTGTAGTAATCAGGGAAATACCTGAAAATAACAGAAGAATTGTGAAATTGTCAATATCCGAAGATTTTAGAAAAAATAACAATATAGTTGGCATGAAGGAGCACTTTGTTACCCACTGCATATCTAATGCTATAAAAAATATGGATCCAATAAATGTAGAAGAACTTATTCATGCATTAGAAACTTTTATTTTATTATTAAATAAAGAAGATTGTAATTAATCTTTGCTATATTATATAACTGGAAATTTTAATCTCCAGTTATATTTTTATTTTTAAGTATAATTTTAAGTACCAAAAAAACTTAATCTCCATATAATTTAATAAATCTGATTTATAGAGTTATCATTATTATACATAATAAATATTCATCAAGCGTAGTATGTAATAGATAAAGTAAAAAGGAGAGGAGAATATGAACTTTAAAGATATAATTGAAAAAGATAGAGAAATAAGAAAAAAACATGAATTTGAAGGTACTTTTTTAGAATATCTACAAATTGTAAAAGACAATCCTCAAATAGTAAAGTTAGCTCATAAAAGAATGTATGATATTATAATAGATAAAAAATATGAGGTATTAAAACCTGAAGAAAACCCTAGAGTAAAAAAATTATATGGAAATGAACCCATCAGAAAATATAACTTTTTCAAAAATGATTTTTTTGGCATCGATAAAGTAATAATGAAGCTAGTTAACTATTTTCACTCAGCAGCAATGAAAGGAGAAGAATCCAGACAGGTACTTTACCTTGTAGGTCCTGTAGGAGCCGGTAAGTCATCTTTGGTGGAATCAATAAAAAAAGCACTGGAAGCATCAGAACCAATATACTCACTAAAAGGTTGCCCTATGAGAGAAGAACCGCTGCATCTAATACCGAATCATTTAAAAGAAGATTTTAAAAAAATTCTCAACGTAGAAATTGAAGGAGACTTATGTCCTATTTGTAAATACAGATTAAAACATGAATATAATGGTGAATATGAAAAATTTCCTGTAGTAGCTACTGATTTTTCTATTCGTTCAAGAAAGGGCATCGGAGTAGTACCGCCTGTGGACCCTAACAATCAGGATACCTCCGTACTCACAGGCTCCATTGACATATCAAAAATGGATATGTATCCTGAAGACGATCCACGAATATTTTCCCTTAATGGTGCCTTTAACGTAGGAAATAGAGGTTTAGTAGAATTTATAGAAGTTTTTAAAAACGATGTTGAGTATCTCCACACCATTATAACAGCTACCCAGGAAAAATCCGTTCCATCTCCTGGAAAAGGATCAATGATTTATTTTGATGGAATTATCTTGGCACACTCTAATGAATCAGAATGGAACAAATTTAAATCTGATCACACTAATGAAGCTATTCTTGACAGAATAGTAAAAATTGAAGTTCCTTATTGCATGGAATTAAATGAAGAAGTTAAAATATATAAAAAAATACTGGGTAAAAGTCAATTTAATGCGCATATAGCTCCACATACCATAGAAATCGCAGCAATGTTTGCAATTCTGTCCAGACTTTCACCTTCAAATAAAGTTGACTCTATGACAAAACTAAAAATTTATAACGGAGAAGATATAGTAGAAAAAGGAACCACCAAAAAAATTGATTTTTCAGAATTGAAAGAAGAAGCTGGTATGAGAGAAGGCATGACAGGTATTTCAACAAGATTTATAATAAAAGCCTTGGATAATGCGCTTTCAAGTTCAGAATATAATTGTATCAACCCATTGAGTGTAATGGAAAGTCTAGTAAAAGCAACCAAGGATTTAGATATTGCAGAAGATGATAAAAAGAAATATATAACATTTTTAAAAGATACTATAAGAAAAGAATATAATAAAATACTTGAAAAGGAAGTAACCAGAGCTTTTATTCATAGTTTTAAAGAACAGGCTGAAAGTCTTTTTGATAACTATCTGGATCACGCTGAAGCTTATGTAAATAAAAATAAAATCAAAGATAGATCTACAGGGGAAGAACTTGAGCCGGATGAAAACTTCATGAGATCTATAGAACAGCATATAGGGGTTTCTGAAAGTTCTGCAAAAGGTTTTAGAACAGATGTTACATCGTATATGTTCTACATTATACGAAATGGAGGCAAAATTGAATACACTTCCTACGAACCACTAAAGGAAGCCATTGAGAAAAAGCTTACTACATCTGTAAAAGAGTTATCTAGAATTATAACTAAATCTAAAGTTAGAGATAAGGACCAGGATGTAAAATACAACTCTATGGTTGAAGAATTAAAGGCAAATGGGTATTGTGATCATTGCTGTGATGTTATTTTAAAATATGCTGCCAATAATTTGTGGAAGGATTGATTTTATGGCTATTTTCAGAGAATTTGAGGTTAATGACCATCATGACAGATCCTTAGAAGATAGAAGACGCCACAGACAATTGGTGGAAAAATCCATAAAAGATAATCTGGCAGATATAATATCCGAAGAGAGTATTATAGGTCAAAGTAAAAATAAAAAAGTTAAGATTCCTATAAAAGGTATTAAAGAATATCAATTTATATATGGAGATAATAGTTCTGGAGTTGGCAGCGGAGATGGTTCTCAAAAAAAAGGCGATAAGATTGGGAAAGCCATGAAAGATAAAAATGGAAAAGGTAATCAAGGTGCAGGAAATCAAGAAGGCGAGGATATGTATGAAATAGAAGTTACCATAGAAGACGTTATAGACTACCTTATGGAAGATTTAGAACTGCCCTTAATGGATAAAAAAAAATTTTCACAAATTTTATCTACAAATTCACCAAAAAAATCAGGCTATCAAAAAAATGGGATAAACCCAAGGCTTGCTAAAAAAAGAACTGTTGTTGAAAAACTTAAGAGACATCAAGCAACTAAGAGGGCCTTAAGAGAAACTCATGGAGAATCAGAATTACCTCCTGAAAATAAAATACAAGATACTGCAGCCAATGAATCTAGATTTCCATTTAGGCAGGATGATTTAAGATATTTCAGAGTTAAAAAGAAGCCAAAACTGGAATTAAATGCTGCTATTATTTGTGTAATGGACACCTCTGGTTCTATGGATAGTACAAGAAAGTTCTTAGCTAGATCTTTTTTCTTCGTTTTGTACCGCTTCATAAAGATGAAATACAATAATGTAGAGGTAAAATTTATTTCTCATTCTACTACAGCTAAAGTAGTTACAGAAAATGAATTTTTTCATAAAGTTGAATCTGGCGGAACTTATATATCCAGTGGATTAAAAAAAGCCCTAGAAGTAATTGAGGAAAATTTCAATCCAGCTTACTGGAATGTTTACACTTTTTATGTTAGTGATGGCGATAACTGGAGTGAAGATAATGCTCTAGCATTGAAATATGGTAAAGAGTTATGTAAAGTCTGCAACCTTTTTAGTTATGCTGAAATTATTCCAAGTCCCTATGGAAGCAGTATAAAACACATTTTTCAAAACAAAATTACTGATAATAATTTTACCGTTGTAACTATTTATGAAAAACAGGATTTATGGAAATCCCTAAAAAAAATATTAAAAAAAGAATTAGAAGAGAGGTGATTTCCTTGGAGTATACAACTATAGATCTGGAAACATGGGGACATATTATAGAATCTACTGCCCAAAAATCAGGACTTGATTTTTACCCCCAGGAATTTGAGATTATAAGTTACAAGGATATGATTGCCTATGAAGCATATGTGGGGATGCCTTCCAGATATCCCCACTGGAGTTTTGGGAAAGCCTATGATAGGTCAGAATCACTGTATAAATATAATATTACAGGTCTCCCGTACGAAATGGTGATAAATTCAAATCCTTGTCTTGCTTATTTGATGAAAGATAATACCTTACTTTTGCAAATTCTCACTATGGCACATGTATATGGACATAATGATTTTTTTAAAAACAATAGATTATTTAAAGAAGGTACCAATGCATCCTATACCATAGAAATGTTTAAAAACCACGCAGACATGATAAGAGAATATGTAAATGATCCTAGCATCGGATACGCCGAAGTAGAAAAAATTTTAAATACTGCCCATGCCATAAGGTTCCAAACAGTAAGAGCTATAGGTATGAAAAAAACAGAGGAAGAATCTAAAGATGATCTTATAGGATTTATAATAAATCATGGTACTTTAGAAGAATGGCAAAAAAATGTTTTAAGTGTAGTTAAAAATGAAACTTCATATTTTATACCTCAGATTGAAACAAAAATTATGAACGAGGGATGGGCAAGCTACTGGCATTACAAAATTTTAAACCAGCTTAATCTCACAAGCTCCCTTTATATTGAATTTATTAAAAGACATAATGATGTTATAACACCTACTATGGGAAGTATAAATCCCTATTATATTGGATTTAAAATGTTTGAAGATTTAGAAGAACGGTATGGACTTGATAAGATATTTGAGGTAAGGATGATAGAAAGAGATGAATCCTTCATAAGAAGATATCTCACTGAAGAACTGTGCTATGAATTAAATCTATTTCAATATGATAAAATTGGAGATGATTATGTAGTAAAAGAAATCCCAGATGGGAGTGGATGGATTAAAATTAGAAATACTTTGTGTAACCTTTGTGGTATGAATTTAATCCCTAACATTGTAGTTGATACTATATCAAAAAAAGACACTGCACTTATTTTAAATCATATTCATGAAGGAAGAGAATTAAATTCAACTTATATGGAAGCTACTTTAAAATATATTTGTGAACTTTGGGGATATCCTGTTAAATTAAACACAAAGATAAAAGATGAAAATATACAGGTTTGCTGCAATGAAAACAAGAAAATTTCATATACAACTTTAAGATAAATATCAAAAAGTCTTTAATAAATGATTAACACTAATTTATTAAAGACTTTTTTATTCTATAATTTATTTTCACCTTTAAATTCACCATATTTATCCTGAAAAAATTTAGCTACCCCATCCTCATCATTAGAACAAATAATTCCAGTAGCTATATCTTTTAATGGCCTGTATGCATTTTCAACTGCATATTTTTCATCAGCTATTTCAAAAAGAGATTTATCATTTAAGTTATCTCCAAAACAAATAAGCTTATCAATCTTTAAATACTTTTTTAAAAATTCTGCGGCAGATTTTTTATTAGCGCAGGAATTTGTCACCTCCAACCAAAAAAATCCTTTTGAATAGATTTCCTCTGTATAATGACATGTGGCATCTAAAATATTTTCAAACAATTTATATGAACAATCTAAATCACCCTTTTTCTCTATAGCAAATATATTAATAACATTGTATCCTTTTAGTATGGAAAAATCTTTTACTATGGTAAGTCTTTTATCTTCCAGTCTTTTTCTTGAGTTTATATATATTTTCTGTCCTTCATTAAAAATACCTTTATAGAAAATTTTCTTATTTCCACCAGAATCTATTACAGATACAAAAGGGCAAATTTTCCTCAGAGTATAATGCATCAAAATAAATTCAACCATACTATTGTCTAAATAGTTCTCTCTTATATTTTTATTTAAAACAGGATCATATACAAAGGATCCATTATTTAGGATCATAGGTAGATTAAGATGAAGCGGCCTTAATATATTTTTCGAGGCTTCGTAGGATCTAGCAGTAGCAATGGTAAATTTCAATCCTAATCCTATTAATCTGTTTATAATTTTAACCGAGTTTTCACTTATGACTTGATCTGAATTTAATAATGTTCCATCTAAATCTGAAATATATAAAGTCAAAATATTTTCCTCCAATTTAACTAAAATTTAATGTTACTTATTAAAAACATCCTAATGTATCTTTATTATATTCTAATATAAGCAATTGTTCCACTAACATTTAAATATTTTAATATATCAAAAATGGATATCAAGAAACGAAATGTGATTACACATACAAAAACTTGATATCCAATGAATGTAATATATATAAAATTATCTTTGCAGTTTAAAAGTAAAATTATCTATAAGTCTCGTTTTTCCCATATATACTGCAATTGCAACTAAAATAGATGAATGGATATTATGCACAGGTTTTAAGTTTAAGCTATCTACAATTTCAATATAATCTATTTTAGCCAAGGGTTCTGAATTTAACTTTTCAGTAATTATATTTGCAATTATATTTGCATTTCTTTCCCCTGAATCTAAAGCTTCTTTAGCTAAATTAAGACTTTTATTTAGTATTGAAGCTGCATTTCTTTCCTCTAATGAAAGATAAGTATTTCTTGAGCTTTTAGCAAGACCATCAAATTCTCTTACTATAGGACATCCTATTATTTCTATGTCAAAATTTAAGTCCTGTACCATCTTCTTTACAACTGCAAGCTGCTGAGCATCTTTTTCACCAAAATAAGCCCTATTAGGAGTGACAATATTAAATAATTTTGAGACTACAAGGCACACACCTCCAAAATGAGTTGGTCTTTTTGAGCCACACAAACCTTCCGTCAAGCCATTTACACTGACGTTAGTACTTGCATCTTTACAATACATCTCTGAGGGTTCTGGATTGAAAATTAAACTGGCACCAGCCCTTTTACACACTAATTCATCTCTCTCAATATCTCTAGGATAAGATCCTAAATCTTCATTTTTTCCAAATTGAGTAGGGTTTACAAATACACTAACCACCACTTTATCATTTTCTAACGCTGCCCTTTTAATAAGACTTTCATGACCTTCATGTAAAAATCCCATAGTAGGAACCAGCCCAACGGTGAGTCCTTGCATTTTCCACTTTTTCACCTGGCTTCTTACTTCACCTACTGTCTGTATCCTTTTTATCTTATCATCTCTTTTTAATATAACCGTTTCCATTTTATACTCCCTCTTTAATACAACTTATCTATAATACTATCATCTATTTTAAAGCTATGTTCTTCATCAGGGAAAATACCCTCTCTAACTTCAGCAATGTAATCCTTGAATGCCTCCTTTATAATTTCTCCAGCATTACCATAGGATTTTACAAACTTAGGTCTGAAATCTGAAAACAAGCCAAGCATATCCTGATATACCAGTATTTGTCCATCACAATACTTCCCTGCACCTATACCAATAGTAGGTATTGATACAGTTTCTGTAATAATCTTTGCCAATTTGTAAGGTATGCCTTCCAAAACAATAGAAAAAGCTCCTGCCTCTTCAAGTCTTTTGGCATCTTCAATTATACTTTTAGCATTGGATTCATCTTTACCTTGAACTTTAAAGCCACCAAACACATTAACAGATTGTGGAGTTAAACCTATGTGTCCCATTACCGGAATTTGAGCTTTAACAATGGCTTTCACCTGTTCATATACTGAAACACCGCCTTCAAGTTTTACAGCCCCTGCTGACCCTTCCTGAATTATTCTTCCTGCATTTTTTACAGCATCATATACTGAAGTCTGATATGACATAAAAGGCATATCTCCAACTACAAGTGCATTTTCTGCCCCTCTTGTAACTGCTTTGATATGGTGAAGCATATCCTCCATAGTAACACTTAAAGTATCCTTATATCCAAGACATACCATTCCCAGAGAATCTCCTACTAAAATACCATTGATACCAGATTCATCCATAAGCTTAGCCATAGAGTAATCATAAGCAGTAAGCATTGTAATCTTTTCATTATTACGTTTTGCATTAACAAAAGTAGAAACATTATTTTTCATGGCATTCCTTACCTCCAAGTTCATTTTTTATATTATCCCAATTTTTTTCAATATGCTTTTTTTCCGATAAATTAACTAAATTTAACGACAATCGTTTGTATAAAGCCTTATCTTTTTCTGGTATAACTTCAAGATGATGTTTAATAGTTTCTATATCTCCACGTTCCACAGGACCAGTTAAGGCATTTATAAAACCCTTGTTCTTTATGTTAGTTAAATTATTATCAATCAAAGGCATAAGTGCACTAATTGCAACACCTTTATCAATGCCGCATTCTCCTAAATATGAACATCCCACATCTAAAAGAGAAAGTACCAAATTAGAAACTGTTACACTAGCAAGATGATACAGCGGCTTTTTACTTTTATCCAGTACAATAATATTATTACCCATTTTTTCAAAAAGTAATTTTAAATCTGACAGGTACATATCATGTCCTTCAATTGAAAAATAAATCTTATATAATGTTTTATAGGTATTAAATTTATCTGAAAAAGCACACATGGGATGGATAGAATATCCGAATGCTCCTAAAGTGTCAATATCTGAAAAGATTGAAGAGGACAAAGAACCACTTGAATGGCAAATTATTTTATCTTTTAGTTTGTATTTTTTTATTTTATTCCATACTTCTTTTATAATATCATCGGGAGTCGTAATAAAAATAACATTACAATCTTCTATTAAAGCTTTTAATTCACTATAATAGCTACTGGATGTAAAACTAGCAGCTTCTTTTGCTGAACTTTCACTTTTACTGTAGTAACCCTTTAAATTTACTTCATTAACAGGAAAATATTTACCTAAGGTTACTCCTACCCTTCCAGCGCCAATAAAACCTATATTAAATTTCATGGCATCACCATCTCTTTACAATACAAAAATACAAACAAAATTCTTAGAATAATCTAAGAGTTACTCCCAACCTGTCCCTTTCAAAAATTGATATGAGCAGAATATAAGTATTCCTAACACTTATGGTGCAGTTCAAAACGATACTACCCAAAATTATTTTAGCATACATTAATTTTATATTCAAGTACTTGTATGTTTACCTAATTTTCCAAGGTATATTATATTGTATCTCTGCAAATTATAATTTATACAAACATATTCCTAATGTTTCTTTAAATTAATAAATAATATATTAAAGGCTCTGAATTATCAGAACCTTTAATATCAAGTGATTCTTAGGTTCAGATGGATTTTGCTTATGAGTCCATCATCTTTTTAAAGATGTTCTAGGCAAGTGCATCTATTATATTATCACTATTAGGACTAGCAGCTTTCATTTTTTCTGATTTTCCAGTATCCACAGAAGAAGTTTCCGATGTCTTTTGTGATTGCTTCTGCTGAATTTGTGCTTCAATTTGCTGCAGTTGTGTTTGTAATTGTTTGATCTTAGCTTGTTTTGTTTTTTCATCATCATTGCTTGCATTTTCCGTTTGTATTTGCTACCTAATATTAGCTGCTTGCTTTTCTAGCTGACTTACATCACTACTATTGCCGCTATTGGATGTTACATTAGTACTATTTAACATAGAAGAAATTGATGAAATATTCATAGTTAAAACCTCCCTAAAATTTTATTAATATATTCCCTTAGGTAAATTTACTACATTAATATTAATATTTTCTTAAAAACAATGCCTATATCTGCCGCAAATACAACCGCTGCAGTTTTCTTTATTTCCAAGATCACGGCAAAGTTTATAATTTCCGCCTTCTATTTTTAACGTTTTGCCATCTTATCACCTCTTCAGTTTTATCATCCCACAATATTATAATTTAATTTTTTACACACTAAAATAAGAGATGAATAATCACCTCTTAATCATCAAGTGATTCTTAGGTTCAGGTGGAGTTTGCTCATAAGAAATGCTTTTCTTCACCTGAACCTTAGAAGAATTTATCCAGGCGCGTAGCAGTGCTTATCCCCCACTTTGAAGAAGCTGGGGGTGTTAGCAATGGTAGCGTTCGGATAAAATATTATTTAGATATATTGTCCCTACTGCACCACCTTGAACAAAAATCAGCTTTCTTGCTGCATAAAACTCTTTGTGAACCACAACCAGGACAAATAATTCTGTCTTGTTCATAACTTATTTCATACACCTTGCCACAATCAAAACATTTAAATTTACAAAAAGTAGTTGTATAATTTCCTCCACTTATTCTTATGGCATTTCCCTGTGTTAAAGCTACAGCTATTTTCTTTCTTGCGCTATCGATGATATTTTGAAAAGTTTGCCTTGATACCTGCATCTTTTCAGCACATTCTTCCTGGCTCAATTCCTCAATATCTTTAAGTCTGACAGCTTCAAGCTCTTCCACTTTTAAAATAATCTCCTGGATTTTACATTTAGGTTTTCCCCAGGGTACAAAATATGTACTTTTAGGGAAAAATTCTACTTTTCTAAATTTTATCGGCCTCGCCATGTTTATCCTCCTTGCATTCACTGCGCAGTCCTAGTAACATGATTTAGGTTACTAATCTATATATTCCTTCAAAACACTGTGGGTATACTCAATTATTTCAGCACAGGATACACCTTTCTTCTTTAATTCTGTGCATTGAAATGTTCCATATTTTTCTTCTATTTTTCCCATTATTTTTTTAGCATATTCTCTGGCCTGATTTGGTTCTACCGCCTCTTTTCTGCCTTTTATTGCACCCAAAGCCATAAGTGCCCCTGTTATTGCACCACAGCTACTTCCTACGGCCATACCTCCACCAAAGGGACTAGCTATTGATACTGGAATGCTTAAGCTTTTCTCCTGATTTACTACCTTTATTATAGATTCTGCACAATTATATCCTTCTTTATAAAACTCTACCGCTTTTTTCATTTTCATGTTCCTCCTATTCCTTTGATGGGCATTAATTACGCTCTGACATAAAATCCTGCTGCATATTGGCATTTGCCATTTTTATAATACTACTATTTATAATTATTGTCAAATGCCAATTCAAAAAAATTGAAAATGAGTTGTATATGTAGTATTATTGGATAAGATATATTTTAAGAATATATGAGAGAATTTTTACAATATGATATGACAAAAATAACTTATTAAACAATCAAGGAGGAAAGTATATGACTATACAAAGTACAGATGTAGCAAAGGCTTCTGTAGAAATGTCCATATCCTCTAGAGAAAATGAAAAAATGTTAGAGGAGACTTTCAAAAATAAAGGTATTCTAACTGCCGCTGTGGATATAGGCGGAAATATCAATAATACTATACCCAAAATAATAGAAAGAGCCTTAGTAGCTTCTAAAAAAAAGGGCCTCATAAAAGAAAATTGCCACGTACATGACGGTGCTATAGCAGGAGCTACAAGAGAGGCGCTTTTTCAAATTATTCAAAAAGCAAATGGACTTAATGTAGGAGGCAAAATTGGTATAGCCAGGAATAAAGAACATATAAGTGTATGTATATTTATGAGTATAGGATTGCTGCACTTAAATGAAGTAGTGATTGGATTGGGACACCGCTCTATTCCAATATAATTTTTACAGTTATATGACTTTAAGATGAGAATAAAATTGGCAAAAAAGTATATTTTATAGTATTTGACAATCTAAGATATATAAAGTATAATTATGTCGTATATTTCATATGTCATAACGTTGTAGGCTAATTTTATGTTAAGGTACATAATTATGTAGTATATCAAATTTGTAGTATGGTAATTTTTAAAATAACAATTCTATTGAAATTTAATTAAATTAGGTAGTATTGGTAGTTTATGTAGAACATAATATAGTCTAAAGATATAAGAATTTTTAAGTTCCACAAAATTTTTTGTTATCTGAAGTTCTGCTAACCCAGGACTTTTTTTATTTTTACTATATAACATATAATCTGGAAATAAAATCTAAACATCATATTTTTGTAAACTTTTACAAGCAGAATATATGTTATAAAGTTTTTTCAATATATAAAATTAAAATATTATTTTTGGAGGATGAGTAGTATGGTAGGAAAGAAAAGACTTTCATTTCTTGCAGCATTTTTATTGGCTGCATCAATTTTAGGTGGATGTACTGGAACGTCATCAAGCAATTCCGGGACAACCCTTAAGGACAAAAAAGTGATTAAAATTGGTATTACCCAGATTATGGAGCATCCAGCTCTTGATTCTGCTAGAAAAGGCTTTATAGAGGCATTGAAAGCTAAAGGATATGAGGATGGCAAAAATATCAAAATAAATTTCCAAAATGCCCAAGGTGATATGCCAACAACCCAGAGTATAGCCCAAAACTTTGTATCTCAAAAAGAAGATTTAATACTTGCAATAGCAACTCCTTCTGCCCAGGCAGCTTACAATGCAACTAAGAATATTCCTATACTTATAACTGCAGTAACAGATCCAGTTAAGGCAGGAATTGCAAAATCTCTTAAAAGCTCTGGCACTAATGTAACAGGAACTTCAGACGATTTACCAATAGGAAAACAATTTGAACTGTTAAAAAAATTAGTACCTAAGGCTAAAAAAGTGGGTATTGTATATAATACCAGTGAAACTAACTCACAAGTTCAGGTGGAAAGTGCTAAAAAAGCAGCTCCTCAATATGGACTTGAAATTATAACAGCCGGCGTAACAAATGTAAACGAAGTTCCGCAATCTTTAGATTCCATAGTTGGAAAGATTGATGCATTATATGTACCTACTGATAATGCAGTAGTTTCAGCTATATCCATTGTAACAAACACATGTTATAAGAAAAATGTTCCTGTAATCGGTTCTGAAAAAGGACAAGTAACTCAAGGAGCTCTTGCTACTACAGGTATTGACTACACTAAATTAGGTTACCAAACAGGCCTTATGGCTGTAGAAATAATAAATGGCAAAAAGCCTAGTGAACTTCCTATTACAACTTTAAAAGACATGCAGCTGGTTATAAATGAAGATGCAGCTAAAAAGCTTAAAATAACTATTCCAGATGATTTAAACTCCAAAGCTGAAAAAGTAAAGGGAGGAGTTAATTAGTGGATATACTAATAAGTGTATTACAACAAGGACTTATATTCTCCATAGCAGCTTTTGGAGTATATATAACTTTTAGAATATTGGATTTTCCCGATTTATCCGTAGATGGTACGTTTCCTTTGGGTGCTGCTGTAACTGCTATATGTATAGTAAAAGGAATGAATCCTTTCGCAGCATGTATTTTATCCTTTGGCGCAGGATGTATCGGTGGGATTTTTACAGGAATTCTCCATGTAAAATTAAAAATAAGTAATCTCTTATCCGGTATTTTAGTTATGATAGCCCTGTATTCTATAAATTTAAGAATAATGACAAAATCTAACATACCGTTATTCGGAAAACAAACTATATTTTCAAATAATATAAATGTTTTATTGATTTTATTTATCATTATGATTATAGTAAAAGTATTTCTGGATTTATTTTTAAGAACTAAACTAGGATTTGTTCTGAAAGCCGTTGGAGATAATGAACAATTAGTAACTTCTCTTAGCTTAAATAAGGATAATGTGAAACTAATTGGACTTGCTATTTCAAATGGACTAGTGGCTTTATCCGGCGCAATGATGGCTCAATATCAGGGATTTTCTGATGTTGGAATGGGAACCGGAACTGTAGTAATGGGACTTGCTGCAGTTATTATGGGAGAGTCGGTATTTAGTAAAATAAAATTATTAAATCCTACTACTACAGCATTATTAGGTTCAATTCTTTATAAGGGTGCCATAGCATTAGCCCTTATGTGTAACCTTCAATCTACAGATTTAAAATTAATAACTGCTTTAATTGTAATTGTAGCCCTATCATTAAACGGGAAAAAATTCGGCTTTAAGACCAAGAAACATAATCTTGGAGGTGAATCTTATGTTAAAGATACAAAAACTGCGTAAAGTATTTAATAAAAATACTATAAATGAAAATATATTATACGATAACTTATCTTTAACTGTAGATAAAGGGGATTTTGTTACCATAATAGGCAGTAATGGTGCCGGAAAATCTAGCCTGCTTAATTTAATATGCGGCACCCTCCATGCGGATGAGGGTTCTATAATATTAAATGGACAGGAAATAAGTAAAATGCCGGAATATAAGAGAACTAAACACATTGGGAGGGTATTTCAGGATCCTTCAAAAGGTGTTTCTCCAAGTATGACCATATTGGAAAATATGTCTATAGCCTATAATAAAGGTAAAAGATATGGACTAAGTATGTGCGTAAATAAAAATAACACAAAAATTTTTACCAACATGCTTTCTCAGATTAATCTGGGATTGGAAGATAAACTTCATACTAAAGTAAGTCTTCTATCCGGTGGACAGAGACAGGCCTTATCTTTAATGATGGCGGTAATGTGCAAACCAAAACTTTTACTTTTAGACGAACATATAGCAGCTTTGGACCCTAAAACTTCAGAACGAATAATAGAAATTACAAATGAAATAATAGTTGAAAATAAAATAACTACCCTTATGGTTACCCATAATTTAAATCATGCAATAAACCTGGGAAATAGATTATTTATGATGCATGGCGGTAAAATAGTTATGGACGTGAGAGATGAAGAAAAGAGCAAGTTGACCATAGATAAGTTGTTAAAATCCTTTGAAAAAGCGCAGGGGAAACAAGAAGGATTAAGTGATAGAGTTTTATTTTCTTAATAGAAAATTATAATACTTATAAAATTTATAATATAATATTAAATATGCCTAGAGCTAGGTTTAAATACTAGCTTTAGGCTGATTTTTTATTTTTACTTATAATCACCAATATAAATTTCATAATATTCAATTTTATTAATAAAAATATGTATTTAATTAGGAACTTTAATTACGGAATTAATAATTACTTATGGTGGCACAATATCTAAATAATCCAAATGCTTTTTGGGGATAAATTTTGCTCAAAATATAATACATATAATAGAAAAATTAGACAAAATATGATAATATAATATATGAATTATGGAGAAGGTGGAAGAATCATGGAAGGTAAAATAGAAGGAACAAAAAGAGCACAGGTAAGTATGCACTTTTCAGAGTTTGAAATGCCTCCAATGCAAGATGTGTTAATAGTAGGTAAACATGCCCCTATTGGACCACAGGCGGCAAAGAGAATGGTAGATATATTATCTCCAGAACAATATGAAATAATAAAAGTTGAACACGAATATGTTGAGGCAGTTGTGGTTAGAAGATCTCTGCTAAATATGCTTTCAAGAGATAAGCTTATTCCGATGATAATGGAGGAAGGAGGAAAGATTGCTAACGAATCAATGATTATAAAAGCACAGGTTAATATTATTTTACATGTTAGTAAATCTATTGATTTATGATTAAAGAAGCTTCTACTATAGTAGAAAAAAATTTTATGAAAGTAGACGTTCTAAACGGCGTAAGGCAAATTCAGAATATTTTTTGCGAAAAAGATATAGATTGCTTTATTGTTTATGAAAATAAACAATTAGTTGGTATAGTTACTAAAAAAGAATTAACTGGAGCTCATCCTAATAGAATAATTGCTGACGTTATGTCTCACAAATACATTTGTATTAATTATTCTACCCATTTGTGGAACATTAAAGAAACCTTTGATTCAAATAAAAATATACATACTATTCTCGTAGAAAATGGACATGACATCATAGGATACATAACAAGGACAACCTTAAAAGCTGAATTAGTTAGTAATATTGATTTACTTACAGGACTCTATAAAAGCCAATATATATTCTATAATGCATATAAGTTCATAAAAAATAAAATTAATACCACTATAATATTTTTAGACTTAAATAATTTTGGCCATATAGATAAGAAATATGGTCACATCAATGGAGACATCATATTAAAAAATGTAGGTAAAATATTAGAAAAAAATATTACCTCTGATTGTTATTTGTGCAGATACGCAGGGGATGAATTTGCAATATTAACCTCACATTCTGTAGATGACAGTAAAATACTTTCCCAAAATATAATAGATATTATCAAATCATATAAATTTCCAAATAACATACAAGTTTCAGCATCTATTGGAATTGTAAGCTGTAAAGTACATACTTACAGCAATATAAATAATATATTAGACATAATAAACAAACTAGTAAATAAAGCAAGCTTATTATCCACAGAAGCAAAACAAGATGGCAATGGCCCAATTATTACCGGAAATTTAGATATAGATGCAATTGCTTAAACATAAGACATTTCAAAAGAAAAAGGCTGCTAATATCTTATTTATTCCATATTGGCAGCTTCTAAAACTCTGTAATTATTTAATATATACAGTAATCAAATAATATATTTTTATAAAATTTCACCTATAAGCCTATACATATTAGTTTTACTGTCAAATTTAATAATTTCCATAGATGCGCAATATTTGTCTGCAAGTGTAACTACAAAAGATTCTTTATACTTGGGTAATTTTATGGTTAAAGGCCACATGTGCTTTACTATAATATCCTTTTCCACATCATTTAGGTGAAAAAGTTTATTTGCATTTCCTAATGCAGTATATGGATGGGTAAAGCCATGTAATCCACTATCATATCTTTTTATGTGCCAGTCATATAAAAAGAAATCATGTAATAATCCTCCTCTGGCAGCAGAGCTATAATCAAGTCCTAATTTTTTACAAACCAGATAACTCATATAGGACACATATATGCTATGTCTAAGACAACTTATATTGCTGTGCTGTATGAAATTCCCCATGGAAAGTACAGCTTCGTTTTGAATTAAATCATTAATACAATGTTTATACTCATCATAATTATCAGGATCTTCTTTTAATTTCCATATTGATTTTATTAAATCTATCACTATAATCCTCCTACAACCATTCATACTAAAAAGGCTTCTCTTTAATAAAAACATATACTATTGATTTTACTGCATTTATAAAAAAATACAATAAAATAAATGTTAATTATAAAATTTTATTTCTTAATTTGCCCCAAAAATTCAATATAATACATAAATGTGTTAATAAATAAAAATGCCACCCTAAGCTATTAAGTATTATCTTAACTGGTTTAGGGTGGTATTCTAAAACAATAATATATTATATAAACATTCTCCTCTATATCTGGGTTATTTTTAATTTAAAAAAATCCTTTTCTACATCATAAATATTTTTATAAATATCATCTAACCCCAATAATTTTCTTAGAAAATTTAACTCATCTAATGATAATTGAAGTTCATTATACCAAGGCTTCGACTTTACATTAGTCTTTTGAAAAGAAGAATAGTATAAATGAAGAAGCAAATGGCCAAGATATAAAAAATCTTCACAAGGCATATATTTTTTATTGTCTATAAATCTGGCAAGCCCAAAATCAATAAGATAAACATCTTCCTCATTGATAATCACATTAGGTACCCTTATATCCCTATGCACAATATTATTTCTGTGAAGATACTCTATTATTTCTATAAGCTTACTTCCTATTCTATAAATTTCATCTGACGTAAATTTATGACTATACCCAAAAATCATATGCTCTATTGTGCTGCCTTTTTTATATTCCAAAATATAACCATATATATCATCTTTCTTTATTATATCAACTATTTCAGGAATTAATGGATGGCTAATAGATGAAAGTATCTGTGACTCAAATATAACTTTGCTGCCACTTTTCTTTATAGCCTTAGGTTTAATCTCCTTGAATACATACTCTTTATCATGTGCCGAAACCAAATAGCACATGCCAAATCTCCCTTGGCCTATTAGTTTTATGATGCTGTATTTATCAATCAAATAGCCTGTCGAATATACTCTTTTTCTAAAAAAGGGCATTAGGACCATGAACTCTTATATCTTTTTCTATAATGATTTTCCCGTGGATACTGTCTTTCATCATGGTACCTTTCATCAGAACTATAAGAATAATGTGTTTTATATCTTCTGTGGGAATTAGAAACCGAACCAAACATTCTTAATATACGACTAAAGAATCCTTGTCTTTTATAGTACTTACTACCCTGATGATCATTTACATATTTCCTCTTTCGTGATGATCTTGAAAAAAAACTCATTATAATACACCTCTTTTCAAATACACTCTCAATTAATTATCAATTACAAAAATTTTATATTTTTATAATATGATATCTCCCCCCATATGTCAACATTCATAATAACTAGACATAATAAAATAGTGACATAATATAAAAATCATATCACCATTTTAAAAACATTATAATTTTTAGAAATTTTCACTTAGCCCACTACTTGGAAACAGGTATACACCCTATTTTCTTTTGCATTTTTCTCAACATTTTACTGGATACATAATATGCTTTATCTGCCCCTTTTTTATATATATCCTCCAAATACTTTTTATCCTTAAGAAGATCATTCACTCTATCCTGTACAGGCTTAAGCTCATTTATTATAGCCTCTGCCGTATCATTTTTAAACTGTGCATAACCTTTTCCTTCATATTTCTTTTCTATTTCTTCATGCCCCATTCCAGTTATAGCACTTAATATAATTATAAGATTTTTTATTCCAGGCTGATCATCAGTGTACTTTACTATTCCAATACTATCTGTAACACATCTGTTTATTTTTTTTCTTATAACTTCTGAACTATCCATAATCAATATATAACTATTGGGATTGTCTGAGGATTTAGACATTTTCTTTGTAGGATTTTGCAAATCCATTATTTTAGCGCCATCTTCTGGTATATAACCTTCTGGTATATTAAATGTAGGACTATAAAGATTATTAAATCTTTCAGCTATATTTCTTGTAAGTTCTATATGCTGTGTCTGATCCTTACCCACGGGAACAAGATCTGTATTATAAAGTAATATATCTGCAGCCATTAAAACAGGATAATTAAGAAGTCCTGCACGCACTGATTCTCCTCCCCCGTACTTTTGAGACTTACTTTTATACTGGGTCATTCTTTCAAGTTCCCCTACATAAGTAAAACAGTTTAAAAGCCATGCTCCTTCACTATGTGTAGGCACATGAGATTGAATAAATATTGTATTTTTATCTGGATCTATACCTGCCGCTACATATATAGCTAATACTTCAAGAGTTCTTCTTCTAAGATCCTTTGGTTCTTGTTTTACAGTTAATGCATGCAGATCTACTACACAAAAATAACAATCATATTCATCTTGAAGCTTCACCCAATTTTTTAAAGCTCCAAAATAATTTCCTATAGTTAAATCTCCCGAAGGTTGAATACCACTAAATATTACCTTTTTCTTATCTTCCATAATCTTTGCCTCCATATTTGAACATTTAATGTATGAAAAATCCCTATGATACAAAATCATAGGGCATTATTGGCATTGTATCACCTAAATCCCAAAAGATTTAAATTCAACTAAATATCATCATATATTTTACTATAAACGTTTAAAAATTGCTATGTAAATTTTTACCATGAAATATTATGTGAAATACAATATAACTTCCTAAATTTACTTAGGAAGTTATATTTACTTAATTCTATATATTCACTTTTACCTCATGTTCTCCTTCTTCCAGAAAAGGTACAATTTTGTTGTCAATCTTATTACCATCCAGCCATACTCCTTTTTCTGAATGTTTCTCAACTTTTATATTGTATATACACTGGTCTCTAGTATACTTTATGCTGTATTCTTCCCATCTATCTGGTATACAAGGAGAAATTGTAAATCCAGCCTCTCCTTTAAACTTCATTCCTAAAATTGTATCTATGCCAGTTGTATACATCCATCCAGCAGCACCTGTATACCAGCTCCAGCCTCCTCTTCCCACGTGGGAATCTATTGCATACACATCTGCTGACATTACATAAGGCTCTACTTTATAAATTTCACAATTTAAATAGGTCTTAGTATGATTTATAGGGTTTATCATAGAAAAGGCTTTATATGCCCTATCATTATGACACATTTTTGCCAGTGCTAAAACTGACCATATAGCAGCATGAGTATACTGGCCTCCATTCTCTCTTACTCCAGGTATATATCCTTTAATATAACCTGGTTCTAAAGAAGATTTATCAAAAGCCGGGGTAAGCAGCAGTATAAGTCCTTTATCTTCTCTTATAAGATTTCTTTCAAGGGCATCCACAGCTTCTCTGGCTCTAGATTTTTTTGCAGCCCCTGATATAACCGCCCAGGATTGGGAAATGGAATCAATTTGACACTCTTCATTTTCAACAGAACCAAGAGGAGTGCCGTCATCAAAATAAGCCCTTCTATACCAGCTTCCATCCCAACCATTTTTCTCTATATTTTCTCTTATGAATTCTTTTAACTTTAAGTACTTATCTGACTGCTCATTATCTTCTTTAAATTTACATATTAATTGAAATTTATCCAATATACTGTATAAGAACCATCCAAGCCATATACTCTCACCCTGGCCTTTATTTCCTACGGTACTCATACCATCATTCCAATCCCCTGAACCCATAAGGGGTATGTTATGAGGTCCAAATTTTAAAGATTTTTCAATGGCTTTTATACAATGTTCATAAACGGTTCCCTTCTCTTTAGAAACATTAGATATTTTATATCTTTCATCCTCTCCATCTTTTAGCTGATCATCCTCCAAATAAGGTGCCTCTTCCTCCAATATACTGTAATCTCCTGTATTTTGTATATACTCTGCTACCACATAAGGCAGCCAGAGCAAGTCATCTGAAAATCTGGTTCTGATTCCGCTTTCTACAAAAGGATGCCACCAATGCTGTACATCTCCTTCTAAATACTGCCGTGAAGCACTATATATTATATGGTTTCTTGTTATATCAGGCTCCAAATAGCAAATTGCCATTACATCCTGGAGCTGATCTCTAAATCCATAGGCTCCACCAGACTGATAAAATGCAGTTCTAGCCCAATATCTGCAGGTTATAACCTGATACATGAGCCATCCATTTAACATAATATTCATGGCATCATCTGGAGTATGAACCTTTATAACATTAAATAGCTTCTCCCAATAATCTTGAACCTTCTCTAATTCTTCAGTACAGCTTCCTATATTGTTATATTTTTGAATAACTCTGCTTATTTCTTCGAAGCTGTCTTCCTGTCCTAAAAGAATTAAGATCTCGGTCTCTGAATTTTCGTTTAATTCTATTTTTATATTTTCAGCAAAGCAAGGATCGACTCCTGCTCCAACCCTACCAGAAAAATTTTCAGACTGAAGACCTTTAGGAGCTGATACATCTCCCCCTCTGCCTATAAATTCTTCTCTACTTGAAGTATAGGATAAATTTTTTCCGCCTAAGATTTTCATATAACATATACCTTTACTAAAGCACTCGCTATACGGATTTCTAGCATATATATATTGCTCCTTATTGTTAAATCCCGTATATATATACTGTGATGTCTGTTCATGACAAACCCCCAGCACTAATTTTGCATAATAACTTAACGAGAGTTTTCTTTTGCCTCTGCCTATATTTTTTAATCTCACCCTAGAGATTTTTACACTATCATCAATATCTGCAAACACAGTCATTTCTCCTAATATTTCATTAGCTTCATGTTTAAATGTAGAAAATCCAAAGCCATGCTCTATTAAATATTCTCCTGAATCTCTGACAGGTTTAGGGGATATGCTCCATGTTTGTTCTGTAACATCATCTTTTATATATATAGCTTCAGCTTCACTATCCATAACTGGGTCATTTGACCAAGTTGTAAGTTTATTTTCCCTACTATTTTTATTCCAGGTATAGGATACTCCATTTTCAGAAATGTGAAATCCAAACTTTTTATTTGAAATTACATTTATCCAAGGAGCAGGAGTATTACTGTAATTTTTCAATATTATAAAATATGACTTTCCATCTTTAGAAAACCCTCCTATATCATTGAAATACTGAAGCTCTGGAATCTTAAAACTATAATTTGAGCTGTTCTTTTTATTTATGACTACATCTCCATATGACCCTATCTTCTCTTCTTCAGTATCTTTAAGATGTTTAATTAACTCTCCTTTTTCAGCATCTATTACAATTCTAGCCACAGCTATAAAAAAATCTATATCTTTTTGATTCATGGTACTGCGGTTGTATACAAACACTCCTCCTGATGCATTTTTTTTACTCAATCTTCTAGAATTTACGGCATCCCGTATTTTATCTTGAAGTAATTGTACATAGGAAGTATCTTGTAAATTTAACAGAACCAAATCTACCCACAATCCTTTCAGACTCCAATATTCATGGGCAAGCAAAAGCTGTCTTACAAGTTCCATATGACTCTCATCTCTTATAATTACAAGTACTATAGGTAAATCACCTGAAATTCCATAAGGCCACAATGCGGACTGGCCTTTTTTTATTTTAGAAATATATTTATACTTATCCTGGAACAAGTTATTTATAAACAAAATTTTTGATGCTATCTTCTGATACATATTTACCTGATTTGATCTTGTTCCTAAATATTGCATTTCTAATTGGACTTCTGTCCATGAAAGTTGAAATATTCTATTTACATTAGACATATTTCTATATTTACTTGCAAGTTCAATCGCCTTTTCCCTGGAATCTGTAACTATAGTGCTATAGGCTACTTTGGAAGTTTTTCCTGGTTCTATAAGTAACCTGATTCTCATACTTACTATAGGATCAATTACTGCACCTACTGATTTAGTCAGCTGAGCATCATTATCCATGGCCCTAGGATTTATAAGATTTCTGTTTCTGCCTATAAAATTAACCCTACTAGTTTCATATTGAACAGAACCTACTTGTTTTCCCTCTACCGCTATAGTTTGCATAAGCCACAGCCTTTCTTCATCTTTAGTCTTAGGCCTTCTACTTGCAATAACACACGTTGGTTCCTGAATAAATTCAGTTTCTATAAATAGATTGCCAAAGGCAGGGTGAACCAGATCTGCATTATAAGGTGCAAGAGTTACTTCAAAATAGCTTGTGATTTCAACTTCTCTTTTGTAATCACTACTATTCGTAATTGAAATTCTTCTTACCTCTCCTTCATCTTCCTGAGATACAGTAACCTCAGTATAAGTTCTTAAGTTTCCATCTTTTCTCTTGAATTCCGATTTATCAGGTAAAAATATAACTTCATATTCTTCTCCTTCATGCTTACATGGTTCAAAAGTAGCACTCCAATACTCATTTGAATTTATATTCTTTATATAAAAGAACATTCCCGTATTATCCGTGGTAGCATCTTCACGCCACCTGTACACCATAGTGTTTTTTCTTTTGCCGTATCCGCTTCCACTGTTTGTCATCATTAAAGAATAACTTCCATTTGAAATTATATTTGTTTCAGGAGTTTTAGTACCTGCCGTAGTATACTTTCTTGCAACCATATTTTCTTCTTTCAATAATAGTTTTGCCTCTTTACTATGTTCTTCTCTATCATAAACAATAGCCTTCGGAACCTTTTCCTGTAGAAGAAGTTCTACAGACTTCACCCTTGGAATTCTATGAAATCTTTCTTGAAGAATATTTTTCATTAATACATTATCTAAAGACATAAAACTCATTCCCTGATGATGTATCATAAAGCATCTAACTATGGAACTTCTATTCCCTTTAGGTAACCTTTCACTTGTATAATCTATAGCATCATAAAATCCATACCTGCCTTCAGCTTTAATTTCCATAAGTTTTTTTATGTTGTTTAACGCACTGTTAAAATCAACTTGAAGTGCCATTACAGAAGCATAAGGAGAAACTACTAATTCATTAGTGAGTCCTCTCTTCAAACCAATTCCCGGAACTCCAAAGGCCTTATATTGATATATATGATTTACATCAAAATCATAATATGCAGATTCTGAAATACCCCAAGGAATCTGGTTTTTATCTCCATATGTTTTTTGTACTTCAACTATATATTTATAAGTTTCACTAAATAAGGTATCAGGAAACTTTTTCATGATTATAAGAGGCATTAAATACTCAAACATGGTTCCAGACCAGGAAACTAATCCCTTACCTCCACCTACAGAAGTCATAGATCTCCCCAAATTAAACCAATGGGCCTGCTCCACTTCACCTTTAGCTATAGCCACAAAACTAGCCTGCCTTGCTTCTGATGCAAGTAAATCATAGTAATTTTTACCTAAGGTGTCTTTTTCCACATCATACCCTATGGCAAAAAGCTGTCTTTTTTTACTATAAAGCATACTAAAGTTATGTTCTTTTCCCATATTAGATAAGATATCCCTTATAGTCCTTATTTCAAATATAAGATTCTCTGCATTTGACTTAGTTGTTAATAAAAATTCTTTCACATTCTCTGTGTCATTAAAGTCCTTAATTATATTATCAACAACTTCAGGAATCTTTTCTAGGCATACTTCATTAGCTAATTTATTAAATCTATACTTGGATTTTTCCAATTGTGAATTCTTATCCACAAAATCAATCCATGGGAAAAATTTATCTAGCTCACTTAAAATTTTTACAGCCATATTATTGACTTTCATATTCCAGTATAGCTCCACAGATTTTTGATTAAATTCCGTAGATATTTTTATTAAATCATGTAAAAGCGGCTTTAATAGAAATATATTATTTTTACCTTCTAATCCATAATTATCCAAGTAGTCACCACTAAACTCTTCTATAAAATTTTTATACGCATCTTTAATTTCAAGTCTTTTATAGATTTCTTCTTCTGCCAATTCCAAAGTATCTTTTAATCCTAAGGTTAAGTTCCTGTTTATTAAAGGGTATTTCATATATTCATCTAATGTTTCTTCCACAAGCCATATATATCCCACAAGATTTCCACTGTCTACTGTAGATATATACCTGGGATAAAGGGGAGTTTTATTCTTTATATCATACCAATTATAAAAATGTCCTTTATATTTTTCTAGTGACTGCATATTTAAAATTATATTGTCCAATCTGTACTGAAGCTCTGATATACCTATGTAGCCTAAATCATAGGCCACTATATTGGAAGTAATCCCCATGGCCATATTAGTTGGGGAGGTTCTATAAGCTATTCCTTTATAAGGCTTTTCCTGATAATTATCTGGAGAAAGCCAATTAGTTTCTGGAGCTATAAAATCTTCAAAGTAAGCCCAGGTTTCTCTACTAAGCTTTCTTAATAATTTCTTTTCATCTTTACCTATTTCTTCTGATTTGTTACTTTTTCTCTCCATACTTATATTAAATGCTACCCATGGTGAGAAAAACCAAATTATGCAAAATGGCAGTATTAAAAGTGCCCTTTCCACAGAATTCATAAAACCTAGGAGGGCTACAATAATTCCAATAGCACTGCCCACCCACATTGAACTTAAATAATTACTGAACTCTTTTTTTGAAACTGCCTCTACATCTGCTGCAGTCTGCCACTGAAGTAAATTTTTCTTACTTATAAAAACTCTGTAAAGGGTTCTTATTATAGCATCTAACATTAGATATGCCTGATAAGGCAAAAAACTTAATATTAAAAAAAACTGTTCTATGGCAATTTTAAAATTGCTTACTTTTCCCGACAGACTTATTCCTTTTACAGGAGAAACTACAGTTTCTGATACATCAAAAAATATAGGACATAGTAATGAAATAAGAGCTATTAAAAGTAAATTATCTGGATCAGAAAATAAAGTTAATGCCACTATAATAAGTACTATTACTGCTGGACTTACCACACTTCTTCTTAGATTATCTATTATTTTCCATTTAGATAATTCATTTAGAGAATTTTTCTTAAATATCCATGGAATAAGCTGCCAGTCACCCCTGACCCATCTATGAAGTCTTTTACAACTGGAATTGTAATAGGCAGGATATCCATCTATAAGTTCTATATCTGTTACAAGTCCGGCCCTTACATAAGATCCCTCCAATAAGTCATGGCTTAATACAGTATTTTCAGGTATCTCATCCTGTAGGATCCTGTTAAACACATCTACATCATAAATACCCTTGCCTGTAAATATGCCTTCATCAAATAGATCTTCATATACATCAGAAATGGCACTGGTATATATGTCTATACCTGTTTCCCCCGAAAAAATATTTGAGTACAGGGTTTTATTTGCACTTAATACACTTACACTTACTCTAGGCTGCATCAATCCATGTCCTCTTATTACCTTTTTATTTTCTTTATCCAAATAAGGTAAATTTAATGGATGAGACATGGCTCCTATAAGCAATTTAGCTGTATCCTTTGGAAGTTTGGTATCTGCATCCAGTGTTATTACATATTTTACATTATATAAATTGGTTATATCTCCACCAATAACATTATAACTAGTATTAATATCACCCCTTATAAGAGAATTAAACTCCATTAATTTGCCACGTTTTCTTTCCCAGCCAATCCATTTTTCTTCTTTTTCATTATATTTTCTATATCTATTTAAAAAATAAAACTTATCTTTTCCATCCTTACTATATTTTTGGTTAAGTTTTTTTACTTCATCCAATGCAGCTTCTATTATTAATTTATCATCACTTTCCTCTTCACAAAAGCTGTCTTTAAAATCCCCAAGTAGTGCAAAATATAAATTTTCTTCCTCATTAGCCAAATAATATACTTCCATATCACTTATAAGGCTTTTTACCCTATGGGGATTGTTTATTAGGGCAGGGATTACCACTACTGTGCTAAATTCCTCGGGTATACCCTGTTTGAACTCCATTTTAGGTATAAACTTAGGTTCTACAAGTTTATTTATACTCCAATTAAATATAGATATAAATATTTCACTGCTTGGTATTAAAAGTACAATAACTCCCACTATGTATTTCCATACAGACAAATTCTGTGTATAGAGATTCATTCCATTTATTATCAAGTCTAAAAAAATAGTGCCAAATATTATAGTACCTATATAGAAACCAGTTGTTATATTATTTTCAATTCCAGAATCAACCTTTGCATATTCTTCACCGCTAGATTTTATCTTTTTTTTAAGACAATCCATGCCCTTGTCAAGCAGATAATATCCCACGTGATTCTCATATATCTCTCCTGATGCTTCTTTAGCACATTCCACGGCCTTTCTTGCTATGAAAGACTCTGGTACTTTTATTTTTTGGGACAACTTTTCTATCTTATGCCTATAATAATCTCTGGAAGTAAAATCCATTTCCTTATAAATTCCTGCGGGATCTTCCTTTAAGACCTGCTCTACATAACTTAAACGTTCAAAGTTTTCCTTCCACTTTAATGCAGATACTTCTCTTATGCCGTTAACAGAATTCTCCATGGAAACTTGATATATAGCCTGTTTCTGATGATTAATATTTACTATTCTACTAGCACTGCTGTCCTCTTTATCTAACTCTTCATCTATCCAGTCATATACTTCAGTATTTTCTATAAAGTTATCTCTTAACACTTTTATAAATCTTTCTGCAAAAGGAGATGTAAAATTTATTCTTTTTCTTTTTAATCTTTCAATTTCCACATTTATATTACTACCAGAGCTTATAATATTTTCTGCTACAGCCTCCGCTCTATTTCTCTCTTTTTGCATAAATACTATACTCTCTGTTATATTACTTATGTTTTGAATCAAGGCTATTCTAAGCATTATAGGCAATGCCCAGAGTTCACAACTTTTTAATACTGTATTTTCTTCATATGCACTTATAAAAGTCTCTATGGCCTCTTCACTTACTGTACCATAGGTACACAGCAACATTTCTCTTGCAATATAGTATATTCTAGGGTATCCCTTCATAGATCCCTTGGTAATTACAGGAAGCTCCCTGTAATAATTCCCTGGCATATTAGATTTTATATCCTTATATTCCTTTTTTATCAAATATAAGTTATCTAAAAGCCATTCAGCACAAGATACTACTTCTGTTCTGTTTTTAATTTCGCCGTTAAAAAAATTATATCCGTCTAAAATATTTTTATAATTTTTATCTAAACTATCAATTAATTTTTTCTTACAGCCTCTCTTTTTAACTTCTGCCGGTATAATTGATATTTCTCTAGCATAATTTTTTAACTCTTCCTTACCTAAATTAAGTGTAGGAATATCATCTACCATATCTTCGTCTACATCACTGCACTTGTTTAAATTTTTATAAATTATTGCAAGGAATATAATTATGGCTATACCTATAATATAAAGCATAAAAAATCCATCCTTTCCTGTGAAAAAGAATTGTACTTTCATTATTGTTCCCAATAAAAGCACAAATTATAAATTCACAAGTAGAATGGAATGTAATTACAACATTATTTCATTTTGTATCATATCATAGAAACTCTGCCTTTTAGAAATTAACTTGGATTCTCCATCCTTCACTAAAACCACTGGAGGAATTGGAATTTTATTGTAATTGTTCGCCATAGAATATCCGTAGGCTCCTGTAGTAAATACAGCCAATATATCTCCTGTTTTAACTTCTGGAAGTTGTACATCTTTTATCAATACATCTCCAGATTCACAAGATTTTCCAGCTATAGTCACCACTTCTTGGAATCCATCCTCTACCCTATTTGCTATAGCACATTCATATAGGGCATTATAAAGTGCCGGTCTTATATTATCCGCCATACCGCCGTCTACAGATACATATTTTCTTACCCCTGGAATTTCTTTTATTGCACCTATAGTATAAAGAGTTGTTCCTGCATTTCCTATTATGGATCTTCCAGGCTCTATTATTAAAGATGGTAATTTTATATTTAATTCTCTTGATTTGGCTTCTGCCTTTTTTAATATGACATCACAGAAATCTTCTACAGTTTTAGGCTTATCTCCTGGAGTATAATATATACCAAATCCCCCTCCAAGATCTAATTCCTCTACTTCATAGCCAGTTTCATCTTTTATTTTCCTCACTAGATTCAGCATAACTTCAACTTCATCCTCATAAGGTTTGGTTTCAAATATCTGTGAACCTATATGGCAGTGAATACCTACAAATTCTATATTAGATAAATTCATAGCTTTTTTTATCATATATATAGTTTCACCATTTATCATGGTAAATCCAAATTTAGAATCTATCTGACCTGTTTTTATATAATCATGGGTATGAGCTTCTATTCCGGGAGTTACTCTTAAAAGCACTTTCTGCACCTTATTTTTTTCCTTTGCCAGAGAGTTTATCTTCTCCATTTCATAGAGATTATCTACTACAAATCTTCCTACCCCAAGGTCTACTCCCATTTCTATTTCTTCTAATGTTTTATTATTTCCATGAAAATAAATTTTTTCCATAGGAAAACCGCTTTTTAAAGCAGTATAAAGCTCCCCATCTGACACCACATCTAAATACAGTCCCTCACTATCTATTATCTGACACATAGCTAAGGTTAAAAAGGCCTTACCAGCATAAGTGACTTTATTATTTTTATGTGCTTCAAAAGCTTTATAATATCTTTTACATTTATCTCTAACTAGCTTTTCATCTATTACATAAAGTGGAGTTTTATATTCTTTTACCAAGTCCTCTGTACTTACTTCTCCAATGTATAAAACATTATCTTTAACTTCCATATTACCTATTAATCTCACACTGGTCTCCTCCTAAAAGTTTTTGCCAAAAATAGAATTTAAGTATTATAAATTGAATTTTTCTGCTATAATGCTTATTGTTTTCATTTTATCTTCCTGCTTTATAGCACAGGTAATTCTTATTTCTGATGTAGTTATCATTTTTACAGTTATGTCATTTTCTCTAAATAATTTAAACATCTTTGCAACTACTCCTGATGTAGTTTTCATTCCTATACCTACTATTGAAAACTTAGTTATATCTTCATCTATATCTATTTGATCCTTATTTTCAAAGTAAGATTTTAAAATATTTAAACATTCGTTCAAATCATCTTTTGGTATAGTAAAAGATACATTAACTTTACCCTTTATAGGTGCTGTCTGACTTATCATATCTACATTGATCTTTTTATCTGCCACGCTTTCAAATAAATTTGAAATAATATTTATATCATTCTTAATATCTTTTACTGTGATGGCTACATCTTCATCACTTGTAGCAAGTCCTGTTACTGGTTTACTTTCTAAATTCATTGTATCTACCCCCTTAATAACTGTTCCTCTTATATTACTATTACTTAATCCCACATACACAGGTATATTATATTTTTGTGCAAGTTCTATAGATCTAGAATGCATAACCTGGGCACCTAAACTTGAAAGTTCAAGCATTTCTTCATAATCTATTTCATCTAATTTTTTAGCATTTTTGTACTTTCTAGGATCTACGCTATATATTCCGTCTACATCTGTGTAAATTTCACACACACCTTTTAATTTTACAGCTATAGCCACAGCCGTAGTATCTGAGCCTCCCCTTCCAAGGGTAGTTACATTTCCTTTATCATTTATACCCTGAAACCCTGCTGCAATTACAATTTTGCCTTCATCTAAACTTTTCTTTATTTTATCCTCATTTATATCATCTATAAGAGATTTACCATACTGGCCACTTGTTTTTATTCCAATTTGATAGGCTGTATAACTTACAGCATCATATCCTAAATCTTTAATAGCCATAGCAAGTAATGCTGAGGACATCATTTCTCCTGTAGATAAAAGGGCATCTAATTCTCTCTTATCTGGATTATTCGTAATCTGTTTTGCCAGAGCTATTAAATCATCTGTAGTGTCTCCCATAGCTGACACTACAACTACCAGACTATTTCCGGATTTTACTTTATTTATTACAGTATTTGCTACATTTTTTATTTTTTCTGGAGTGCCTACAGAACTTCCCCCATATTTTTGAACAATAATTGCCATAATACTCCTCCCTAATTTGTTATTACAAAAATAAGTGCAGTAAAGGATACACCTATACCGCACAAATACGCACAGCTGTGTACCTTTGTAGCTCTCCACCAAAATATATTTCAGTGACAGCCTTACACATATTATATGCAAGGCCAAGGTTAGGTTCGCCAAACTAACCTTTCGGCTGTAATTCCTTTCTTTATTCCTCAAGCATCTACCGACTAAAAATAAATACTATTAATTACAGCACCTCTACCCTAGGCAGCCGAATTATTAAATTGCCCTAAGTTTATCATAAATTTTTACTAATTTCAACTTTTTTTTACCCGAAAACAATACTAGCTACTAGTTATTTCTTTAAAATTACCTAAAGTAACGCCTTTGTTCTAAAACCTTTGGAATCAGAAACACTCCTACCTATATTGGTTATTTTACCTGTAATACAGCTTCTACAATGAGCTGGCGTATCTCCAGTACAAATTTTTCCTGGATAAAGTGCATAAAGCTTTCTATATACACCCTCTGTTACATTTGGCATAACTACATTTGCCCCACTTTCAAGAGCTATTGTCCTGCCGTTAGGTACTAAACTTTCCATAGCCGTTGTAGCGGGAATATTAGTATCTGGCATCAATAATCTAGTTATAGCCATTACCTTGATGCTAGTTGTAAAATTTTCCCCTACTTCATCTTTTAAAGGTGTGTCTTCATGAGGAATAAATGGGCCTATTCCTATCATATCTGCATCTATGTCTTTAAAAAATAATATATCCTCTGCTAAAGATTCAAAGCTTTGATTTGGAAGGCCAACCAGGCACCCTGTGCCTACTTCATATCCTAAAGTTTTAAGATCTTTTAAACATCTTTTTCTGTTTTCATAACTCATTCCCGGATGCATTTTTTTATATAACATTTCATCCGTTGTTTCTATTCTTATTAAATATCTATCTGCTCCAACTTCCTTAAAAGCCTTATATTCTTCTAAAGTCTTTTCTCCTATACTCAGAGTCAGTGCTACATCCATTTTTTTTATGTTTGATATTATATACTTAAGTATATCTACGGTATAGTAATCATCTTCCCCTGATTGCATAACTATTGTTTTGTAGCCGTATCCCACTGCTTTTCTGGCTAATTCAATTATATCATCTGGAAGTATTCTGTACCTTTCAACATTTTTATTGTCACGCCTTAATCCACAATACATACAATTTCTTTTGCATATATTTGAAAATTCTATAAGGCCTCTTAAATGTACTTTATCTCCTACATATTTTTTTCTTACTCTGTCTGCTGCGTTAAAAAGTTCTGTATTGCAACTATCATCTTGAAATAATTGAACTATTTCACTTTTATCAAGCCTATGGGTAATTTCAGCCTTTTTAATTAACTCTATCAAATTATTTTTCATACTTTTAAACTCCTTTATAAAACACTAAGCTCCAGGATAATTTAACAAAACCTGAAGCTTAGAAATCTTTAATTAATCGAGGAAGTCTTATACACATATAATTCATGTAGAGCTCTTGTAGCCATTATATATTTTAATGTATCATCATCTTGAGAGGTATCTATCATTATAACAGCATCAAATTCTAACCCTTTAGCAAAATAACCTGGAAGTATAACTTCTCCACTAGAATAAATCATATCTTCTCTATTTATCAAATTTATATGTATTCTTCTCTTAATTAAATTGCTTAAAGCTTCTGCATTTTTTAAATCTCTACATATTATAGCAATACTTTCATAACCTCTCTCTTTTAATTTTACAACATCATCAAGTATTTTGTCCACAAGTTCTTTATGATTATCCATTTGTTTTTCTATAACTTCCATGCCTTTTCTTACTAAAGATATGATTTTGTTATATTTCAAATATTTATTTGCATAACTAATTATCTCATTTGTAGATCTATAGCTTCTATCCAGTGAAAAATTCTTTACTTCTATATCAGAAAAAATATCTTTTAAATGCAGCATAGCAGGCTCCTGCTCTGATGATATAATTCTTTGATTGATATCTCCTACTATGGTAAATGATTTACAATCTGTAAGCTCTTTGATAACCCTAAACTGCAATGGTGAATAGTCTTGAGCTTCGTCTATTACTATATGTCTTATTCCCCTGTTATATTTTAATCCCTGTAACCTTATCTTCAAATATAAAATAGCCGCTAAATCATCATGAATTAATTGTTTATTCTCATTAAAGTCATTATATATTGATACTACATCCGGTTCATCCATCCATTTCAATTTTTCCTTTTTAATTTTTATTATTTCACATATTACATTTCTTATCTTATTTCGCCTTTTATATTCTAAATTAGTTTGAAAATCATTAAGCTGACTTTCTGTCATGTTCTTAATTTTATCTTTATATTCTTCTTGAATAAATCCTACTAGAATATTTCTTTCATCCTTTATTTTTGAGTATATTACCCTTTTTAATCTTCTAATTCTTTTAAATAAAGGCATACTTTTAAAATCATATCTCAACATTTTATATATTTGTTCTTTAGATATTATTGCTTTGTCATAAAATAACACATCATCTATTTTAAAATAAGTTTCTTCTATATTGTTAACTAATTCATCCATATCACTCATATATTCCAATGAGCCCTTATACATAATTTCATCAATAAATTTATTGTTTTTATCTAAAATATTTTCAACATAATCTCTAAGATCCATTATATCAGGTAGATTTAACATACTTCCAAAAAATTCTCTGAAAGTTGTTTGGATAACTTTTTCTTCTCCTAAACTAGGAAGTACCATGGAGATATAATCTATAAATATGCTATTAGGTCCCAATATAAGTACTTTTTCTTGCAGTATTTTTCTATAATTATATAGAAGGTAAGCCACTCTGTGAAGGGCTATGGTAGTTTTCCCACTTCCAGCTACTCCATTTACCACAACTGCTCCTTTTCTAGGCTGTCTTATTAAGTTATCCTGCTCCCTTTGTATTGTCATTACTATATCTTTTAATTTTTCTCCAGCATTTTTACTAAGTACCATTTGCAATATTTCATCCTTTACATCCATGCTGGAGTCAAACATTCCCAAAAGGTTAGATTTTTTTATAATAAACTGCCTCTTTGAAAGTACCTCTGTTTCTATTTCTCCTGCAGGAGATTTGTATTTTATAAGCCCTAACTTTCCTGCATAAAACAGTGCACATACTGGAGATCTCCAATCCACTACAATAGGTTCATAATCTTCTTTTCTAGTCATGCCAAATCTGCCTATATATATAGTTTCATTTCCATAACTATCTTTAAAATTAAGTTTTCCAAAATAAGGTGAAAGCGTAAGTATAGTAAATTCTCTTATACTCTTATTTACCAATCTATACTGTTCTTCTCTTGCATACATTTCGTGGCTAAAATACTCTACATATTGATCTTCATCATCCTTATATTGTTCCAAATTTTTTTCTCTTAGATCAAGTATAGAGCTGACTACTTCTTTTCTAAGGTTCACATAATTTAATATCTGAACATTAATTTCCTTTAACACTTCTTTTAATTTTTCTTTTTCCAAATTTAGTTCAAAGTTCCTCTCCAACTCCTTTTTTGAATCCTCTGTGTACATATTCATATCTCCATTTCATTAAATTATTAGTTGCTAGAGTCTATGCACCCCGGTGATTAGTGATTTATCCGAACGCTACCATTGCTAACACCCCCATCTTCTTCAAAGTGGGGGATAAGCACTGCTACGCGCCTGGATAAGTTCTTCTAAGGTTCAGATGGAGAAAAGTATTTCTCTTAAGCAAACTCCACCTGAACCTAAGAATCACTTGATTTTCTCTATATACTATGCCCTTTTATTATACTCATAAACTCATCTCCCATTAGAGTTTCTTTTTCCATAAGTCTTTCTGATATTTCCACAAGCAATTCTATATTATCTTGAAGAAGTTCTCTTGATTTATTATGACATTGTTTTATTATATTTAAAGTTTCTTCATCAATAATTGAAGCAGTTTCTGCACTACAATTTTGTACCAGTCCGCCATCCAAATGTCTATTTTGTACAGATTCCAGTGCCATCATATCAAATCTTTCGGTCATTCCATAAATTGTAACCATGCTCCTGGCAGTCTGGGTGGCTCTTTCAATATCATTTGCAGCTCCTGTAGATATACTACTGAATTTAACCTCTTCTGCAGACCTGCCGGCTAACATAACACATATTTGATCTATCATTTCTTCTCTGGTAATTAAATATTTCTCCTCTGTAGGAAGCTGCATTGTGTAGCCAAGTGACCCCATGGTCCTTGGAACTATAGTTATTTTGTGAACAGGATCTGTATGCTTTAATAATGTAGCCACCAATGCATGACCTACCTCGTGAAAAGCAACCTGCATTTTTTCTTCAGGGGAAAGTATTCTGTCCTTCTTTTCCTTACCAGCTACAATTAATTCTACTGCATCCTCCAGATCACGCTGTGTTACTACACCTCTTTGATTTTTAACAGCTCTAAGTGCTGCTTCATTTATAATATTAGCAAGATCTGCTCCTACAGCTCCAGGTGTAGACTTAGCTATAGCATTTAAATCTACATCCCCCGAAACTTTAACACCTTTTATATGAACTTTTAATATGTCCTCTCTCCCTTTTAAGTCAGGTCTGTCAACTACCACCCTTCTGTCAAATCTCCCTGGCCTTAAAAGTGCCTTATCTAAGACCTCCGGCCTGTTAGTAGCTGCCAATATAACTACTCCTTTAGAGGAATCAAATCCATCCATTTCAGCTAAGAGCTGGTTTAAAGTCTGTTCTCTTTCATCATTTCCGGATATATTGCCTGCTCTGCTCTTACCTATAGCATCTATTTCATCTATAAAAACTATACAGGGAGCTTTTTCCTGGGCTTGTTGAAATAAATCCCTTACCCTAGAAGCACCCATACCTACAAACATTTCTACAAAGGCAGAGCCTGATATGGAAAAAAAAGGAGCTTTTGCTTCTCCTGCCACTGCTTTAGCAAGTAAGGTTTTGCCTGTTCCCGGAGGTCCTACAAGAAGTGCCCCTTTAGGTAGTCTAGCTCCTATTGACACATATTTTTGAGAATTGTGCAAAAAATCAACTATTTCAACTAGGGATTCCTTGGCTTCTTCCTGTCCTGCAACATCTTCAAAATTAACACCTGTTTCATTTTCTGCATATATTTTTGCAGTATTTTTACCAAATGACATAACCCCACTGCCTATTTTTTTGCCTAATGCTCCTAAAATAATATTTGCAAAAAACACAAGTATAATTACAGGTAAAATCCAGCCTGTAAAAATATTTTTTGCTAAGGTATTTTCCTGTGCTTGAAATTCAATTTTTGCAGCACTCAATTTTTTTATTAAATCAGGATCATCTAACTTTTCTGTATAAAGTATTTTTTCCTCATTCTCATTACCTTTAACTTTAGGTACTATAATTAATTTATCTTTACCAATTTTAACCTGGGATATTTTATTCTGGTTAATATAATTGATAAAATCACTATATTTTATATGCTCATATTTCAATCCAGTAAAATACTCATTAACTATGAATACGATTATAATCGCTAACAGTGCATAGTATATAAGATATTTAAATTTATTGCCTTTAAACTTTTTATTATTCAACATAACTGTATAGGCCTCCACTTTACTCCAACTTATAATTCTAGTTATATTATAACAATAAATATCTTTTTTTTAATACTTTACAACATATTTTCAAAGTTATTTGTTAGAATAAAAAAGAAATACTACCAAGACTAGTAGTATTTCTAAATTTTTAATATGCTCTGCCCCAATAAACCAATTTATCTGCTTTCTTTCCACAACACACACAGTTATCTGAAATATGTTCTTGTTCAAATGGAATACATCTTGAAGTTGCCCCGGTAAGCTCTTTAATTTTTTCTTCGCACTTAGCATCCCCACACCACATAGCTCTGATAAAACCTTTTTTATTGCTCTGTATATCCTTAAATTCTTCCATATTTACAGCATCATGTGTATTTTCTTCTATAAATTTCTCTGCTCTTTCCAGCATGGAATTATGGATATTGTCTAAGAGGGCTGGTATTTTATCTTGAAGACTGTCCATGGACACTACTATTTTTTCCCTATTATCTCTTCTCACCAGTACAACCTGATTTTTTTCAATATCCTTAGGTCCTATCTCTAAACGTATAGGTACCCCTTTCATCTCATGTTCACTGAACTTCCAGCCAGGCATTTTATCACTATCATCAATTCTTACTCTTGCAATCTTCCCTAATGTTTCCTTTAATTCATTTGCCTTTTCCAATACTCCTGCCTTGTGCTGAGCTATAGGAACTATAATTACCTGTACAGGAGCTATTCTAGGCGGAACTACCAATCCATTATCATCTCCATGCACCATTATAAAGGCACCTATAACACGTGTAGTCATTCCCCAGGAAGTTTGATACACATATTGGAGTTTTCCATTTTTATCTAAATATTGTACTTCAAAAGGTTTTGCAAAATTCTGACCGAAATAATGTGATGTACCAGATTGAAGTGCCTTTCCATCATGCATCAATGACTCTATAGTATAGGTAGCTTCTCCTCCGGCAAATTTTTCACTTTCAGTTTTTTGTCCTTTTAAAACAGGAATAGCAAGCATTTCTCTGCAAACTTCTTCATATATATTGAGCATCTTTATAGTTTCTTCTTCTGCCTCTTCTTTAGTAGCATGTATGGTATGACCTTCCTGCCATAAAAATTCTGTAGTTCTTAAGAAAGGTCTGGTAGTCTTTTCCCATCTTACTACAGAACACCATTGATTATATAACTTTGGTAAATCCTTGTAAGATTGAACTATTTTAGCATAATGTTCACAAAATAAAGTTTCAGAAGTTGGTCTAACACACAGCTTTTCTGTAAGTTCCTCACTACCTCCAAGAGTTACCCATGCTACTTCAGGAGCAAATCCCTCTACATGATCTTTTTCCTTTTCCAGAAGTGATTCTGGAATAAACAGTGGCATATACACATTTTCATGCCCTGTCTCTTTAAATCTTCTATCCAGATAACTTTGAATATATTCCCACATGGCATAAGCATAAGGTCGTATTATCATACAGCCACGTACACTTGAGTAATCAGCTAATTCTGCCTTTTTTACAATATCAGTATACCACTGGGCAAAATCCTCATCTCTTGATGTTATCTGCTCTACTAATTTTTTATTCAATTTAATTCCCTCCAAAATTTAATTATACTTTGTTATGAATCTATTATTTTAGATAATAAAAACCCCCAATCCCACAAAAGGGACCGAGGTTATATCGGCGGTACCACCCTGATTAATATATTTGAAATTAAATATACTCACTTAATATTTTAACGGCAATTACCGCTGCACCCTATTACTTCAGTGCAGAACTCCAAGGCAGGTTCAAAAATGTTTCTTTAGAAACTTTCACCAAGCGTTTCCTCTCTAAAAAAGAATACCAAATTTACTAATCCTTTTCTTTGTATCTTTAATATTTAATTAACTGTAACAATTCATTTTATATAATAGGATATAAAAAATTCGTTGTCAATACATTTTTCAGTTATGAAATTTAAAATACTTGATTGCTTACATCTTTGAAAAACATGCTATAAATGTAAATTAGTAATTTAATAAATTAATTGTAAAAGCTGCATACTAAAAAATAAGGAGGTGTATTTTTTGAAACTAAGAGAAAAATTTAATAAAATTTTCATTATACTAATTATTTTTACCTTATGTAACAGTGTATTTATTTCCGAAGCAAGTGCTTTTTCAGCACATTCCTATTATACAAAAAACCCCAAAAGACCAAATCATCTTTATGCAATATATGAAAATGACTTAACTTCAGCAGAAAAAACCATGATAGCTACCCTGCAGGGAGTAATATCAAACATTTCAGATTCTCAGATATATATTCTCAGTAAAAGCCAGCAGGATTATAAAATATGGTTGGATGACTTAAAAGAAAATTATGGAATAACTTATGATATAGTAAAGAATCCCTGGTACCTGTTAGATAAATTCAAATCTCATGTAAAGGGGTATGTACTTTACCACAATTCTTCTTCTAAAGACCCTTCAATAAATAACGCCTGTTCTCTTGCTGCTGTAAAAAATTGTTTAGCTATTGATGAATCTATAGAAAATAAAATCAGAACTCATGGTATAAAAAAGATGAAAGGCGATTGTAGAAACACAGATAAATACTGGGCTTATAATAATTTATGGAAGTTTAAACTAAACCATTCTACTGTAATTGAACTATCCCCAAACAAAAGTGTACCTTTAAGAGATTACGCCATAATGAATAAATGTCTGGTATTTTACGAAGATACTGCTAAAGATTTTTCCTTAAGAGATAAAATATTTGGTTCTATGAAAAAAGATTCTATTTGTTTAGGTTGGGGACCAGACGAATATGGAAATGTAAAAGAAGCTTCAAAATATGGAGTAAGTGTAGTTCCTGCAGATTGGTCTTATAATTTAACCGTACTTAGTGCATTTCCTTCAATACCTATAACACAGGAAAGCAATAAAGCACCTTTAAATAATCTTTCCTCAAAAGATATGCACTATGTAACATTTGTTATGTCAGATGGAGATAACCAGCAGTGGAACCTTGGAAATAATTATAGTTCCAAAAAATGGTATGGTTCTTCCAGCCGTGGTAAATTCAACATGGGATTTGCCATAAGTCCTTCTATATATGAACTAGCTCCAACTGCATTCAAGCTATATTACAAAAGTGCTCATTCTGGCACTTACAATGATAATTTTATTGTGTCCCCTTCAGGGGAAGGATATATGTATCCAAGCAAATTTAAAGAAGATGCCCTTAAACTAAATATTAAAAGATTAAATAATTATATGAAAAAGGCGGACCAAAAATACGTGGCAATTTTAGATGACTGGTCTTTTCGTAATATAGGTTTATGGGATAAATATACAGCCTACCCTAATATACAGGGTATATTTTATTTAAATTATAGTAGACAAGATGACTATAAAGGAGAAATTCTCTGGAGCAACGGTAAACCTGTGGTCTCATGTAGAAACTTACTTTGGTCTAAACTTGAAGAGAATAATACCTTAATTGAAAAAATTAATTCCTATGTAAATCAGGGATATACTGATATAAGTAATCCAAATGCTTATACTTTCGTATATGTACACGCCTGGAGCAAAACCATGGGAGATGTTGAAAAAGTCATAAGTGAATTAAATAAAAATCCTAAAATAAAAATTGTTACACCTGATACATTTATGAATCTTATAAAAAATAACATCAAACATAAATAAATATTAACAAATTCGAATCATATAAAATATATAATTAAGGTAAGACATACTTTAATTTAATGTCTTACCTTAATTTTTTAGTTTGTAAGTATTTTCTTTAAGAGTCCCGAGGTTTTTTTAGTTGATATTGGAAAATATAATTCTTCTGTATCCTCTGTTATAGGCTTAAATTCGTATCCTTGAGTTTTGTAATAATTTATTATGTTAGGAAGGGCAATACAGGTATTTTTGTGCATATAATCGCAGTGCATTAAAAGTATAATGGAATTAAGGTGTTCTGGATTCTTAGTAGTCTCTTTAAATAATTTATATGGAGAAGTTTTAGCATTAATTCCATCGGAAGCCTGTATATTCCAATCATATATTTTGAAATTATTTTCATGTAACTGCTGCAAGAATTTATCATTCAAATGCCTTCTGCTGCCGCCCGGAAATCTTATTATATGACTTTCCACTCCTGTAATCTTTTTAATCATATCACTGGTGGTCATCATCTCTTTAATAAAATTATCCTTATTTCTGTAAATATTATTATATTTATGGGTATATGTGTGAAGACCTATACTATGTCCTTCATCATAAATTCTCTTTATCACCTCTTCATTATCCGGTATTTGATTTCCTATAATAAAAAATGTTGCCTTTACATTATTTTGTTTCAATATATCTAAAACTTTATTTGTCATAATACTAGGACCGTCATCAAAAGTCAGATAGATAACTTTTTTTTCATTACTCTTTACCGACTCCGGTATGTCCTCTTTTATACTCTCTGCCATAACTGCATTTATATTTAAATTAAATACCATAAAAAATATAAACACAATAGCATTTATCATTATGCTATTTTTATGCTCCAATCTAATACGCCTACCTCTCCTTTAGCTTTTATCCACTTAGACCAGTTAGTATTAAATTCATCTTTATTTTCTCTTACATATTTATAAAAATTTTTTATAAACTCAGCTCTCTCAAAGGAGTAACTCCCTGGTTTGTAAGAAGGCTTAAGAAGGTTTTTTCCTCCCAGTAAAACCTGTCTTTCCATTATATCCTCTAAACTTACATTTTTACCATTTCTCATAATATCGTACATCACCATAAAGGTAGTAGTTCTGCCAATGCCAGCTTTACAGTGAAAATGCATCCAGCCATCTTGTGGAAGTTTTTTGACTAATTTTATAAAATAGTCCACCATTTCGTCTGAAGGTTTTTCATTGTCAGTAACAGGTATCCTTATATAAAACATTTTGTGCTTTTCTACTAATTCTTTTTCACTTTGAACTTCAGTAGGTATTATCTCCTTGTTTTTAATTGTAATGGGTTCATTTAGCTTAATACTTTTTAATTTATTATTTTCATCCTTTAAGACTTGTTCTTTTGTTAAACCTTTATTTGCCTTATTCTTTCCATCCTCCCCCAGCCAGCTCACTGCAAAATGATTAATGAATCCATGAGATTCCTGCCTTAAATCTACTATAAATATAGGTATATTATCACCTATAGCTTCTTTCATAAGTCCTATATTTTTTGTAGTAAACTGGGCACTTCCTGATTCATTTAATGATGAAAGTCCCGTTAAGTTTGGAAGATCATCATCATCTTTAATAGTATCTGTTGTCTTCCTAAACCTTTTTGGCATTTCATCTTCCTTTTTAGAATCTATTCTAAGCTGTACATCTTCATCTTGTGATCTAAAAATACCTTTGGAATATACTACAGATATTCCTATAAATGATACTGCAAATATAATCAACATAAATATACTAAGTCTTTTCTTCATATATACTTCACCCCTTTTAAAATTAATTAGTTAAATTTAGCAGTACAGTTTTTTAACAATTCATATATATCTTTTGAAATTTACATAAATAATATTACTGAACACATACAAAATAAATAAAAAATGCTACTATAAAATTTAATATTTATAGGGTATTTTGCAATAAGTGTATTTATTTCTTAATATTGAAATAATTTTCAACGAATGATTCTAATATCTAATACAAAAAATAAATTATGTGTTAAAGAAATTTAAAGATTATAAAAGGAGGTAGCCCTATGGCTAAAGCAGGCAGTAGAAGACCTGATCCAAAAGATCCACATGGAACTGAAAGCAATAGAAAAATGCATATTGAAAAAAACACTTTAAATCCTGTACCAGAAATTCAGGGAAAAGCTAAAACCGGAAATAAAAAAGCATAATTAACTTTAGGAGGGAATAAAATATGCCAAAAGATAGTCAGCCTGACAACAAAAAAGCTAGAAAGAAAAAGAGTAAAGGACAAATACCTATTACAGAAGAAGCACAAAATCATAATAAAAATACAAAAAAGCAATCAACAAGATAATCTTTTAATCACCATGAAAATATCCCCCGCATAAATTATTAATATATTTATTTTGTGCGGAGGATAGATATGAATGTTGTATTAACAAACCTACATTATGTATATCTTGTCTTCATTTTAATCATAATTATAGCTATGATAATGAAAAAGGATATATCCCTTATATGTATAATCGGTATTTTTGCATTGGGCATACTTTCAAACCACTCCATATACAAATCTACTATACAACTCTTCAATAGCCTCATTTACGCCACTAAAGAACTTATGCCTACCATTTTCATTATTTCCATAATAACTGCTATGAGCAATGTATTAATTGTAGTAGGCATAAACAAAGAATTGGTGTCACCTTTTAAAAAGATAATTAAATCCTATTGGATGTGCTATTGGATTATAGGTATAGTTATGATGGCCCTATCCTGGTTCTTCTGGCCTTCTCCTGCAGTAGCTCTCATAGGCGCATTGTTTTTACCTATAGCCAAAAAGGTAGGTCTTCCACCTATAGGTGCCGCTATCGCTATGAATTTATTTGGACACGGTATTGCTCTATCCAGCGACTTTATAATACAGGGTGCACCCAAACTAACAGCAGATGCAGCCGGAATACCAGTTTCCAAGGTAATATCTGCAAGCATTCCATTAACTATAGTAATGGGAGTAGTAACTACCACAGTAGCCTTTTATATGTTAAGAAAAGATATGAAAAATCAAAAGTTAAATACCGTTTTTGATAAAGAAGAAACAGAAGAAATATATGAAGAAAATCACACTATAATCACATCTACTATACTCAGAAAGATTTTAACTTTAATAGTAATAGCAATATTCTTGGGAGATATAATAGTAATGTATATCTACAAACTGCAGGGGAGAGATGCTACTGCCCTAATAGGAGGAACTTCACTGTTCATTTTGAGTTTTATTTCAATTATAGCATATGGTAAAAAATCTCTTGAAAAAATCACAACTCACATTGTAGAAGGCCTTCAATTCGGATTTAAAGTATTTGGTGTAGTTATTCCAATAGCCGCATTTTTTTATCTGGGTGATTCAGCCTTTACTGAAATATTCGGTAAAGTATTACCTCAATCCTCTCATGGTATAGTTAATGACCTTGGAATTGCCCTTTCAAATATGGTACCTCTAAATCCATTATTGGCATCTGGAACTTTAACTGCTGTAGGTGCTATAACAGGACTAGACGGTTCTGGTTTTTCAGGAATATCCCTTGTAGGATCTATAGCTAAATTATTTTCCACTGCAATAGGCGGAGGAATAGCCGTATTGACAGCTCTAGGTCAAATAGCAGGTATATGGGTTGGCGGCGGAACTATAATACCATGGGCAGTAATACCTGTTGCAGCTATATGCAAGGTAGATGCCTTTGAGCTGGCCAGGAGAAATTTAAAACCTGTTATTATAGGTTTACTTGTAACTACCTTATTTGCAGTATTTTTAATATAATATATAACTGATGAAATTGCTTTAAAAATTAGCATATTTACCACGAATATAAATTTATATACTATTGATAATTTTGCTCTTATGATGTAATATTGATACTGGATTTAGCAAGACATGATTCACTTATTATTTACTTTAAAATAGCTGGATTGTTAAAATTACACTTAATAAAGTGTAATAAAGCAATTTTCTAAAATATGCTTGAATATCCATTGATATTATAGATTTTCATATTTAAATAAGTTGACTTAAGGTAACTTAGATGATATAATTTAATACTACATTGACTTACTGTCATATGTAGTATTAAATTATCAACCTGGGGGCGTAATTGGTTTCGACGGGGGTGAGATGTGTTTGAGAAGCGAGTCGAGGGAATCCTGTGGACCCGCGTTAAAAAACTATGGGATTAAATATAAACGAAAACGATAATTTAGCATTAGCTGCTTAATATAGCAGCTCGTCAGCCTAAGCTTCCCACGACTTAGGGTCTGGCGTCGACAGTGGGGAAACGAGTCCAGGAAAGCTTTGACCTGGAAACGGAATTAATGAAGCTACTGAACTTAGAAGCCTGTCCTTAGGCATCTAAAAGAGGGAATGTTAAAATAAGGACTGCACTCGGAGATGCTCAAATGTTTCTGCTTTCGGACAGGGGTTCGATTCCCCTCGCCTCCACCATTAAAACCCACGATACATATGACCGTATTGGAGAAATCCAGTACGGTTTTTTTATTCTACTTTTTTTATTTAAAATTAGGAGTTAAGTTTAAAATATAAATTCGAATTTTGCGACAGCCCCTTTTATATTTAATAACTATATGTCTCCCTAAATTTAATTTATAGCTTATAGCTATTAAGCTATTTTATCAACAAGCTTATTTATAGCACCCACTGACTCACCATAGTTACTTAAGAACACATCTTTTGCGTCAACCGGCAATATGCCCCGCTTTAGAAATCATTTTCGAAAATCTAAAGAGCCATTTTAAGCTGCTTAAGCATCAAATACAGCCTATCTGCTTTCATACGTTTGTTCTGTGGTATGTCCTTAAGATAGTATTTTGTATTTATAAAAGGAAATACTATTAATATATAAAATTTAAAGGATATGTATGAGGTGGACAATGAATAAACAACAGGCTGCATTATTATCTATAATTTCAAATACACTTTTAGTAATATTTAAACTAATAGTAGGTATATTAATAAATTCTGTGAGTGTTATTTCAGAATCAATACATTCTTTTATTGATCTACTTGCAAGCATAATAGCCTTCTTTTCTATTAAGGCAGCTGAAAAACCTGAAGATGAAAAGCACCCATTTGGGCATGGAAAATATGAAAATATTTCGGGATTCATAGAGGCAATATTGATTTTTTTTGCAGCAATTTTTATTATTTATGAATCTACTAAAAAACTATTAGGTGGTGTAGAAATTCAAAATTTATCAGCTGGAATTTTTATAATGCTTATTTCTTCAGTAATTAACTTTATAATATCGCGTTTTCTCATTAAAATATCAAAACAGACAAATTCCTTGGCTCTTGAAGCTGATGGAATGCATTTATTAACAGATGTCTTTACTTCTTTTGGTGTATTTTTAGGCCTTATAGCTATATATTTTACAGGTATAAAAATACTTGATCCAATAATAGCAATACTTGTTGCACTCCTTATAATCAAAGTAGCAATAGATATTACGAAAAAATCTATTGATGGTTTATTAGATAGTAATCTTCCAGAAGAAGATATACAGAAAATAATAAATATAATGAAAACTCATTCAGAGGTTAAAAGTTACCATAAACTCCGTACTATATAAATTCAACTAACAAATAGCTATAATTAAATTCTCCAAAATGGAAATACTAAAATAAATAAACTATTGGAGATGATGCTTATGGCAGAAAAATTAAAAGTTAATTGTAAACATGCCTCTTATGATATGTTAAAACAGCTGTATCAAACGGAAAAAGATGTAAGAATGAAAACTAGGTTACTTGTAATACTATATTTTTTCGAAGGTTATTCAAGCCTCAAGATTGCAAAACTTGTTCACCAATCAGATTCCACAGTAAGGCGATACCTACATAGATATAATAAATTTGGATTGTCAGGTTTAAAAGATATACCCCATCCCCCTAAAAATACTATATTAAGTGATGAAGAACTTAAAGAAATTGATAAGGATTTATCCCAAAGTCCGCGTGATAATGGCCTGGAATACAGTAATTGGACAGGAAATCTTTTAGTTGCCATGGTGAAAAATCAATTTAATAAAATTATATCATTAGGTACTGCATATAATATTCTCCATAAATTAAACTACTCTAAAACTCGCCCAAAGAAAATGGATAAAAGGGTAGATAAAGAAACATTAGAGAATTTTAGAGATAAACTTGATGATTTGCTTGAATTAAAAGATGAAAATACTGAAATTCTTTATGAAGATGAAGCTATAATAACTTCTGAGCCAACAATTACAAGAATATGGTCAAAAGTAGGTGATCAAACTGTAGTTAAAACCAATAGTAGTGGTACAAGACAGAGAACTGTAGTATTCGGTGCAGTAAACCCTGAAAAAGGCAAGTTAACTCAACAACTAAATGATAAAGGAAACACTGAGAATTTCAAGTCTTTTTTAAAATAGGGTGTCTCAAGATTATCCTGATAAAAGAGTTATAATTATAGCCGATAATGCAAGATATCATCATTTTAAGGGAATAAACCAATATTTAGAAGAGTTAAAAAATATAGAATTTTTGTATTTGCCATCATATTGTTCTCAGTTAAATGCCATAGAACACTTATGGAAAAGTATTCGTTCCAATGTAACACATAATACTCTTTTTAACAATTTTTCAGACTTGTTACAGCAAATTACTTCTTATTTAAGTTCAATAAAAGAGGACAAGACCACATTGAAAAAACTATGTGCATATATTCATTAGCTCTTACCCCTATAAAGTTAGCTATTTGTTATTGTAAATTATATAGAATGAGTGGAGCTAAAAAAGAAATTGATATTCATATTCAACTTAGTAACCAAATTGCCTTAGATAAGGCCCATGAAATTACTAATAGTATTGAAAATGAAATTAAATCTGTATTTCCAAACTCCTATAGTGTAGTTCATATAGAACCAAAAAGATGAAGAAATAGAACAATACTAGTTGGTTTATATCAGATCTATATTATTAAGTATCAGATCTATATTATTAAATAAAAGACATATGCTAATCATTTAAAATCAAATATCAGTTAATATTAGAAATTTATACTATATTCCATTGGATAGTATATGATTTTTAGTACTTACCCAGTGGGATGATATTAATATAATGTAAAAAGGTCTTCTTTTATCAAAAGACCTTTATTACTTTACAGTTTATTTCAGTTATGTTTTCTTATAGCCTAATACTTAGCTTCATTGTTTCTTCCAGTATGCTTTTGCTTCCTCCTCGAGTAATTTTAACCTTGTATAATAATCAGGAAGCTCACTTAGGTGAGCCAGTGCATTTTTTCCAGTGGTAATAGGTTCATCTGCAGTAACATTTGTCTGGTTGTACTTTCTTCCATGTTCAAGTTCAGTGTTTACTCCTATCCAATACTCATCTAAATCAAATTTACTTTTTGCAAAATCAATACCAAAAAGTAAAGCAATAGCAGCAGCTTCCTCCTTAGAGAAACTAGTTTTAGCAGTGGCTGGATTTTTTACGGCTACCTTGTTGGATGTAACTATATTTGAGTTTTTGTTCAGTATATAGTTATATTTAGTTGCATGCTTCATCTCATCAGTAAGAATTCTAAACACTGTATCCCTATAAAATCTGCTAGGTAAACCTTCCCTTATAAATCTATATTTTTCCATGGCTCCCAATTCACCAAAAACAGCTTTGCTTATACCTTCTATATATGAGGCTGGCCTTGTAAAATCTTTACCATCTTTACTGTCAATTTCTTTGCCAGTATAATGCTTGTATATTTCTCTAAACCACTTACGATGATTTCTTTCGTCATTTCTTATAGATGTGATAATATTTTTTTCTTCTTGTGTAGGGGCTATACTAATAAAATAATCGTAGAGAAGTTCGTCAGATCTTTCGCCTTGTACTGCTTCTTTTATAAGCTCTAGTGCCTTCTTGAAAGCTTCTTGGGTAAAATCCATACCATAGTTAGAACATTTCATGCATGGTACCATATACGGATTATTATATTTGTACAAACAAATCACTCCTGTAAAAGTAATCACTACCAATATATGATAATTAACTATTAATGTACATAAAAATACATAGGTTTATACACGTATTGTGATTTATATTTTTTTCATAATTTTGATTGTTTTAAATTCGTTTCAATAATGCAAGCTCTTTTGGGTTAGTAATTTTTATACTATTTTAGCATATCCTTGGCAGCATCTCTTCATCTAAAATATTTAGAATTCTCATGCCTCCAAAGGAATTTTCCATGTATACCATATGTTCTAAATCATCAGTAAAACTCCCTATGATATTTGCATTACCACACTGCTCTAAATTATGAAGCTTATTTAATATTTCCTCAGCCATTTCACTCTTAACTACAAACACAACTCTTCCTTCACAAGCCATATATAGTGGATCTAAGCCTAATATTTGATTTACAGCAGATACCTCTCTTTCAATGGGTATACTTTCTTCCAGGAGCTTTATACTTAAGCCTACTCTATCTGAAATTTCATTTAATATTGTAACAAGCCCTCCCCTTGTAGGATCTTTCATTATTTTTATAAAAGGATAGTACTTTTTAAGTATACTTATAATTTCATAAACTGGAGCACAATCACTTTTAATATTGCTTTTTATATCTATATGATATCTTTCAAGGGCTATAGTAGTACCATGTTCTCCTATATTCCCACTTACAATTATTTTATCTCCAGGTTCAATATTCTTTATTTTATAATTGTTTTCAATAATACCTACTCCAGAAGTATTTATAAACAATCCATCTATGCAGCCTTTTTCAACAACTTTAGTATCCCCGGTTACAATTTTAATCTTTGAAACTTCACACTGCAGGGACATTTCTTTAACTATTAAATCAAGAGTTTCAATTGGAAAACCTTCTTCTATTATAAATCCTGCACTTAAATATAAGGGTTTTGCCCCTGACACGGCTAAATCATTTACAGTACCACAAACTGCAAGCTTTCCAATATTCCCCCCAGAAAAGAATAGAGGTTTTACAACAAAAGAATCTGTCGTAAATGCCATTTTGCCTTGACTTACGGGAAATACAGCCGAATCCGCCCCACCATCTAAAATACTGTTATTAAAATATTTATAAAAAATACTTTCAATTAATTCATTTGTGTGTTTTCCACCATGACCATGAACTAATTTAATAGCTTCATTCATTATTTTTTATACCCCCCATATTTATAATAAATAGAACAAGGCCCTTCTGAAGACACCATACAGGGCCCAACTGGAGACTCTGGAATACATTCTCCACCAAAAAACTCACAATCATAAGGAAACTTTTTCCCTAATATGATTTCACTGCATATACAATCACTTTTATTTTTTTCTTCTATTGCCAATTTAAATTTATTTACAGCATCAAATTCTTCATATTTTCTATTTAAATACAAACCCGATTTTTCAATTTTGCCAATACCTCTCCACATACAGCCACTTTGAAAAAAACATTCTTTAATAATCCTCCTGGCAAGTAAATTTCCATTTGGTGTTACACAGGTTCTATATAAATTTTCAAACTTTTTTTCCCATCTACAATTTTGTTTGATTAAAAAATATATTGAAGATATAATATCTAAACTCTCAAAACCAGATACTACAGACGCAATATTATACTTTTCCTTAATAAATTTGAAATAGTCAGCACCTGTTATAACTGCCACATGCCCCGGACATATAATTCCTTGAATTTTACAATTTTCATCCTTTAATATTTTATGTAAAATTGGCTTCATAACCTTTAAACTGCTCAAAATAGAAAAATTGTTAATATTATTTTCTTTTGCCTTTTTTACAGTAAGTCCGATTAACGGAACAGTAGTTTCAAAACCAACTGCTAGGAAAACTACTTCAAAACTTTTATTTTCTTCTGCGATTTTAAGTGCATCTAAAGGAGAATATACTATATTGATTTTCTTTCCTTTTTCTCTTTGTTCTATCAAATTTTCTTTTGTTCCCCAAACTTTCATCAGATCACCAAAGGTTACCAATATAATATTATCTCTGTTTAAAAGTTCAATGGCTGCATCTATATAACCTTCCGATGTAACACAAACTGGGCATCCTGGCCCTGATACTAAATTTACCTTTTGATGAAGTAATTTCCTTATGCCCATTTTTGCTATACTTTGAGTATGAGTACCACATATCTCCATTATGGTGAAGTGCTCTATATCACTGTTTTTGATTTTATTAATTAAATTAATTAGGAGCTCATTTTCACTCATTTTCTATTTCCTCTTGAAATATCTTTTTTAAGTAATGAAAATATTCCCTATCAATCTTCTCTATTCCAAAACCCGCATGTATTAAAATATAATCTTTTATTTCAGGATTTTCTATAAGTTCAATATCCACATTTTTTTCTATACCCATAATATCCACTTTAGCTAAATTTCCATGAATAGATTTTATTATGCCTGGAATCGCAAGACACATTTTACATCCCCTCTTTCTTTATAATCTCATCTGCAATTACAATTTGTCCAAATGAAATTCCACCGTCATTTATAGGTGTTTGGGAATTAAAAAAAACTTCTAATCCTGCTTTTTTAAGTTCATTGTAGATGGATTTAAGTAAATGTTCATTTTCAAACACTCCTCCACTTAAAACAACTTTATATATTTTATATAGTTTTGATAATTTAAAGACTAGATCACAGGTAAGTTTTGAAATTGTATTATGAAATTTAGCAGATATTGTACTTTTTTTAACGCTATTATTAATGTCAACCAGCACCCCATGAATAATATCTTTAATTTCTACTAAAAAAACATTACCCTCATCTTTTATTTTATAGTTATAACATTCATGTACATTCTCATCCATTATATTTTCTAGAGCTATAGCAGCTTCACCATCATATGTAATAGTTCTCACAAGACCTATCAAAGCTGAGATGCAATCAAAAAACCGTCCAACACT